>JAVBQZ010000188.1:0-10168 GCA_031548505.1 Bdellovibrionota bacterium
TACACTCTGGAACCCTTCGACGAAACAATACCCTGAAGCAAAAAATTCACAAAATGCACTTTATATTGCAGCAACACGTGCTCAAGATATTTTATCAATTTTCAGTTGGGGCGAACCAACAAAATTATTACCAAATATTAACTCAAAACTGGTGTTTGGAAAAGATCGAAGGGAATTGATAAAAGACGCATCGGAAGACTAGAGAGAGATAAATATGTACTCATGCTCCAAAAAAAATCAAAAATTCTCACGGAGCATTAGAATATAAAAAATTAATAAACGTTATCGAGATATACAAAAGACTAAGATATAAGATCACGACCAATTTTTCACCATATAAAATTCAACAATCTCCATTTGTATGCGTAAAAAGGTAATTTGAAAACAGTCAAATAATTTGTTGTCACACTTAGCAATAGACGCTAATATTAGCACCCGCCCTGACCTTTTATTGTAGTTATTATAATCTGAGCAGTATTAAGGAAAACCAAACAAATACAGTTCTTTCTATGAAAACTAAATTTATATTCATCGCCACATTTCTTATACTTTTGTTGACATTTCATCAGTACACGATTGCGGAAGATACGGTATCATCTGACATTCAAGCTGCCAATACGAATTTTGCTATTACGATTTTCAAAAATATTGCCAAAAATAACGAAACAGTTGCAGTTGCTCCCTATAGCATCTCACATCACATTGCCGCACTCTATGCCGGCAGTGATAACGAAACAAAACGACAAATTCAAAATGTATTTGGTTTTCCAGAAGATTCATTTTCTATCGGTATAGAATTTAAAAAAATATTTACTCTACTAAACGCATTTTTTAACAATAATACGGATGATTCTTTTGCACGTTCAAATATTTGGGTTCAAGACACAAACTATATTCTAAAAGAATATTACGACTATGTGAGTGATAATTTTTTATTAAGTTTTGATAAATCTGACTTTTTCAATGATCCGGATGGAACAAAAGATAGAATTAACACCTGGATATATTCTAAATCTGGCGAAAAATTAAAAGATTATTTTCAAAAGGAAATTAAAGCTACAACTAGAATGGCGATTGTTGATTTGTTCAACGCCAACCTTTCACTTGGCAATAAATTTTACAGGAGCACGAGTAATTTCAATTTTGCAGATGGTAGTGCAGGGCAAATATATTATTTAAGTAGTATAGGCGATTTTCCGCTTTACGAAACTAGCAAGTTTAAAGCTATTACAATAGACATTCCTGATACTGATTTCTTTATGACTGCTTTACTGCCTACTAACGATATAACGATTAGCGATTTTAGAGCATATCTGACTGCTGATATATTTGATGATATTTATAAAAATTCAAATATCACTAAGCTTTTCGTAAAAGTTCCAGAACTTAGTATTTCTTCTAAAATTGATTTAAGACAAAATTTAACCTCTCTTGGAATGGGTGATATTTTTACCGGACGCGCTGATTTCTCAAAAATTACTGGGACTACTGATTTATTTTTAAATCCTTATATCCAAGAAGTAAGTATCACAACTACTGGTAATAATGATATGTCAATAAGCAATACAAATGAAACGGAATTCATAATTGATAAACCATTCATCTTTACTATTGTCCAGAAACAATCAAATACGATTATTGTAATTGGTGAAGTTACGAAGTAGGTTAGAAGAAAGAAAAAATAATTACGATATTTAAGAAAACATTATTAAGAACTTTCCTTTCTCGTCAATACCCCGTCTAGTTCTTCATATTGTCGGTTTTCGTTGATTAACATTTTCTTTTCTATTTCATCCTGCAATGAAAAACCGAGCATTTCTGATAAACCAAAGAGATAAATTGCAATATCAGCTAACTCCGCGCCCAAATCATCTTTCTTTTTACGATATGCCTCAAATGCCTCGCCAACTTCGCCATAAAGAAAACAAAACTCCCTTTCAATATTAGTAGTATTAAACCCTTTGGCTACTTTATTAGCATAAATTTGCTTTTGTATTTCATTTAAATTCATTTGATAAGCTGTTTATGACATTGATTTTATAAGCATTCACAACATTAGTTAGCAACATCGCTATTGTCATTGGACCAACACCACCTGGAACAGGTGTAATTGCACTTGCAATATCTTTTACCTTTTCAAAATCAACATCACCGACGAGTATCCCATCGTCTTGGCGGTTAATGCCTACATCAATTATAATCGCGCCTTTTTTCACAAATTTATCCGTAATTTTTTTTGGTTTACCAATTGCTGAAATCAAAATATCAGCACTCCTACATTCCTTGCGCAATTTAGGCGTTTTTATTTTAGAATGGCAATATGTAACCGCACAATTTTTGTCTAATAACATCAGGCCTAACGGTTTTCCCACAATTAAAGAACGACCGATCACAACTGCCTTTTTCCCTTCAAAAAGATTTTCTCCTCCCTGAGCAGCAGATTCAATTAATTTAATTATTCCACTTGGTGTACAAGGTAATATTTTTTGCTTTCCGCGAAATAGATAACCTTGTGAAATTGGTGCCAGACAATCTACATCTATTTCCGCTGGAATAATAGAAAAAATTTCATCAACATCAATCTTCTTGGGAAGTGGTAATTGAATTAAAACACCGTCCGGTACAGTAGACATTATTTCAGATGCACCTGAAACAATTTTTTTAATTTCATTTTTTAATACTTGTGTTGTAATATTTTCAGGAAATTTAAAATCAAAGACTTGTATTCCACAAGCGTTTGCACGCTTTGTCTTTGATGCAACATATATTTTTGAGGCAGGATCTTCACCAACTAACACAACCGCTAATATTGGTGAACGGTGATATTTTGAAATTAGTTCTTTGACCTCAGTTGCAAGATCACTTTCAATTTCACTTGCTAGTTTTTTACCATCAAGGATTAAGACCATAATGCCGGATTATTCAAGCGTTGATTCTCTTTTGACAACTATAAACTTATATAGATTACATACCAAGACGCTCGTCATGCAAAGTGCAACTTTGCTTATTTAATTTACTTCGCACCAACGGCTTTTTTGTTAACTCCGCCTCTCCCTTTTCCTCCAGTAATTGTTCTAATTGAAACAGGAGTATTAATTACTAACGTTGTTGCATCACCTTTTTTATCCCATTCAATATCAAGGCGGTTACTTTCAATAACAAAATATGTTGAAATAACTTTTAATAAATCACGTCGGAATGTTTCCATATCATTTGACGACAAACCAGTTCTGTCTTGCGTCAGTACAATTTTTAAGCGATTCTTCGCTTCATACTTTGAAAAACTTCTTGAAAAAATTTTATTTAAAATTCTATTAAACATTGTTCTATACTTTATATAAAAAAATAATAACCCAAATTACGCTAAACATAGTTTAGCAGCTAAAAATCATTTCGTTTTCACATACGTCATCAGATAAATGACAATTTAATAAATGATAAAAACGTGATTTCTAAATATTAGACAGCGCGACTTAGTTTCCTTCCTATTTTAGCCCAAATACTTTCACCAATATTAGTTGAAATTGGAATTTGCTCACCAAGCAATCTATCAGCGACTTCCATAAATGCAGCTCCAACCCTTGATCTATCATTATAAACAATCGGATCTCCAGAATTTGCAGAAATCACGATATCATTATCACGCATTACAAGACCGATTTGATCAACCCCAAGCATTTCAACAACTTCGTCAGGTGAAATCATATCACCTTGCTTTACCAGTGCCTTATCAACACGGTTAATTAAAAGTTGCGTATCAAGACCTTCTGCAGCAAGTAAACCGATTACACGATCAGCATCACGAATAGCAGCTACTTCAGGAGTAGTAACAACAATGGCCTGATCAGCGCCAGCACAAGCGTTTCTAAATCCTTGTTCAATCCCAGCAGGACAATCGACCAAGATAAAATGATATTCTAATTTTAATTTTTCAAACAGATCACGCATTTCCTCGGCATTAACGACATTCTTATCATCTGTCTGCGACGCTGGAAGCAAATATAAGTTATTGGATCTCTTACTTTTTATGACAGCTTGCTGATATTTACAAACACCTTTGATTACATCGACAAGATTAAAAACAATCCTATTTTCAAGCCCCATAACTACGTCTAAATTACGTAGTCCTATGTCGCCATCAATAACCAACACACGTTTGCCACGCAAAGCAAGCGCAGCACCTAAATTAGCGGTTGTGGTTGTTTTACCAACCCCACCTTTTCCTGAAGTAATTACAATGACTTTTCCTGACATTTAATTTATCCTGAAAAATAAAATAATATTATAATGCAAACCTATATTTACAATCACAAATTCGCATCAGCAAAAAAAACTAGCGACCCCTATAAATCGTTATAGGTACAATGAATATAACTCGACAAAAAATTACAAGACCTTCTGAGGAAGTTTTATCTTCTAAAACTTTTTGAATTATACGTCTCCACTACAATTCTTTTATTCTCAACCTTAGCAATTTCCGGTATCTTTCCCACATCAGCCGAACCACGAGAAATATACGAACCAATTCTCAGTTGCATAGGTTGCATTTTAAAAGCAAAAATTAATTTACCTTCGCCATCATCATCATATGCTGCCGCATGCACAATCCCACGCAAAGCCCCAAGCACCAATACATCTCCACCAGAAATAACCTCAGCACCCGGATTCACATCGCCTAAAATTACAAGCGTATGTGGGGACTCAATACGCTGTCCAGAACGGACAGTCCCATAAATCGTCTTACAATTTGCCTCATCATCAAACATAACCTCATTTGAATTCGTATTTATCTTGTCCAAATATTCACCACTAATTGATGATGATATCCCATGCCCTTGCTTTGTTCCCAAAGTGTTTAATATTTCTGCTGCACTTGACCAAGTGGCAACTTGACCACCGAATTGTTTTTCCTCTTCTTCAAACAATCCATCTAATTTTAAAACATCATTTTCTAACGCTGCTTCCTCGGCAACAGTACCTTGATTATCCATCATCTCTTCATCCAAACTATCAGTTGCCTTCAACAAACATTCGCTTTTTTTTGTGCCAATAGAAATTCCATATTCATCCCTCAACATCATCTCCAATTCAAGACACCTCTCTTTAGAAGGTAGCTTACCCAACCACTCAATGGAAAAACTAGTTCCTTTCAAGAAACCTTTACTTGCCGAAAAAAAATCACGCATTTCATAAATTATATCACGCCATTCGGCTTGACCATCTACCCTAACAACAATGCCATCCTTTGTTCCTCTGATTTTAAAATTTTTTCCATGATGTTGTAAGGACGAGACTTCTGTGAAGAAATCAGGAGATGAATTTAAACTTGGTAATTCAATAACTTGTTCGTTTTCCAAATTTGCAACTATTTCGTCATTCATAAAGATAGTGTTTGATTCATTAAAGACAAAAATTAGGCGAAAAATATAATTCTGAACAGATGGCGTGCCATATCAAACATCATACCTTCATGCAAGTTAAAATTTAACTCACTTAAAATAAGCAAAAGTGAATATTTACAGGCGCTACTCAGCTCCCAAATTCAGCCAAAGCTACTATAATAATCGGTTTACCGGATTCCGCTTTTTTAAAATGTCTTTCGGCTTAAAAACTGTTCAAATCGCTCTATACGTTTTTTCTTATCGGCTTCTGTATAAGCACTTGAAGATAATTTTCTGGCAAGATTTTTTAATGAAGACAAAACTGCGTACTGTTTAATAAATGCGAAATCTATTTTGTCCATTTCATCATTCTTTGTTCTCAAATCGTTATAATAATTAACAACCCGTTGGGTAAAATCATCTCCCCAGTGATCCATGGAAGCCATCTTCCTAAAATCGCTATAAGCACTAGCTGGGTTGACACTACCGAAATCCAAAATACCAAGTATATTTGTTGTAGTGTCATATAGGACATTTCCAAACGATATATCATAATGGCAAAGAACTGGTGTAGAAACTGAAATAGGACTTTGCTCAAAAGATCCAAAAACACACTCAATTATTTCTTTGGCAAATGAAGAGATATACGGATAAACAATTTCTTTAAATTTTACAAAATCCTTTGCTGTTTCGGTTAAATCTGTCTTTGTTGCTTCAGGGGGAATTTGTAAATGATGCATCCTATGTAAGAACATCGCCATTCCTTCTACGATAGTTCCCTGCTGTTCAGCTGTAAATTGAAGAAAGTCTTCTTCACAAAAAGATCTACCGGCAATTTTAGAAGATACTATAAAAACATCATCACCGTCTCGTTCAATTTGCCCTATTGGAACTACTACTTTGAGTGCTAGGGTTTTGGCAATTTTCGTGGATATAGTTATTGCTTTTTCTTCTTCTAGTAACCATTTTTCCTTATCAATATTCGGCAATGGTTTTTTAATGACTAATGGGAGATTAGGTCTTTCCGGATCATATACCTCAAAGACTTGAGAAAATAATCCTTTCCCTATAAAATCACCTAAAATATACTTCCTAATATTCATATTAAAACGCCTCTAGTGTTTTTCTTTAGCGATACTCATCATTAATTTTATCCTATTTACTTGATTTACTTCACTTGCACCGGGATCATAATCAATTGCAATAATATTCGCGTCTGGGAAACGTTCTTTTAACTTTTTTATCATCCCTTTGGCAGTAATATGTGAAGGCAAACAACCAAAGGGTTGCATACATAAAATATTATTTACGCCACTTTCCAACAATTCAATAATTTCAGCAACGAGCAACCAACCTTCACCGGTTTGATGTCCGAGCGATATAAAATTATGGATTTTGCTACGTAGCGCCTTAAAGCTTATCGGTGCAGAAAAACGTTTTGACAATGCAAAGCCAAGCTTTAACGACCAACGGCAATATTCCAACATTAAAATTCCAAATACACTTCCGATATATGATCTCCACGACCCAGCTAAATGTTTGTAATTAAAAATATGGTCATAGAAAGAGTAAAATGCGAAATCCATTAAATCTGGAATTACCACTTCTCCTCCCTCCTGTTCTACAGTTGATGCTGCGTGATTATTTGCATCCGGCTGATATTTCAACAGTATCTCACCAACCAAACCAACACGTGGTTTACGTGGTTCATCTCGCAATGGAATTCTATCAAAATCACGAATCATCTTAAACATACTAACATCAAATCGAATTAAATTCGCAGAGATAATATGTTTGCGCACGCGTTTTGACCAACGTTCTGCTAATTGCATAACTGATCCCGGTTCCTTTTCGTATGGACGTAAGCGATGAACCATTTTTAATAACGCATCTCCATAATAACCGGCAATCAATCCGCGTTTTAGAAATTTACCGGTCAAACGCATTCCCTCCCCTTCGGTTCCACTGATATCGTAAGAAATAATTGGGATATATGAAAGACCGCTATCCTTTAGTGCACGTCTTAAAAATGCAATATAATTTGTCGAACGACATGCTCCACCCGTTTGCTGGATCATCAAAGCAACCTTATGCGGATCATATTTTCCACTTCGAGCTGCCTGAATAATTTGTCCTACAACCATGATTGCAGGAAAACAAGCATCGTTATTAACATAACGCAAACCAAGTTCCACGGCCTCTTTATTCATCTTCGGCAATTCTTCTACACGATAACCACTTGCCGAAAAAATTGTACCCACAAATTGAAAATGCAATGGTGAAAGTTGCGGTATTAAAATCGTGTAGTCATCTTTCATCGCATCTGTAAATGGCGGATTGATGTGCAAGTTATTATCGTCTTTATGCTGAGACTCGATATCTGCCGCACCTATGCGTTTCTTTTCTTTTAATGCCGCCAATAACGAACGAATTCTAATTTTTGCAGAACCAATACTTGTACCTTCATCAATTTTTATTTGTGCATATAAACGTCCTTTACGCGTCACAATTTCTTCTAATTCATCAGAGGAAACGGCGTCTAAACCACAACCAAAGGAAATCAGTTGCAAAACTGCTAAATTTTCTGCGCCAGCAACAAATGCCCCAGCATGATATAAACGCGAATGATACGTCCATTGATCAATAACATTTAACGGATCTATATTTGGTTTTAGATGTGCTACAGAATCGTCAAGCAAGACAGCCATTCCGCAGGAATTAATTAATTCCGGAATTCCATGATTAATTGCAGGATCAACATGATATGGATGACCGGCTAACACGACAGCAAAATCGCCGGTTTTTGCAAGTTCAGCCAAAGCTTCTTCACCTTTTGTACGAATATCTTCTCTGAACTTATCAAGTTCAACAAAACCCTTATGCACTGCTCCTTCTAGTTCACCAACAGAAAATTTTGAAAACAATGAAACGTAGTGCAAGCGTTTCGCCAAAATTTTACGATTCATCGGTAAAAATGGAGTAATAAATTCAATATTTTTCTCTGTAAGTTCAGAAACATTTTTAGCAAGTAAATCTGGATATCCTGTCACAACCGGACAATTGTAATTATCATCTTGTGAACTAAATTCTTTTTCTTCGCGTGGTAAACATGGAAAGAATATCCTTTTTATTCCACGGTCTATTAAATTGATTATGTGACCATGCGACATTTTGGCTGGATAACAAACTGATTGTGACGGTATAGAATTATAGCCAGAAAAAAATAACTGTTTTGAAGACGGCGAGGATAATTCAACACGAAAACCGAGTTCTGTTAGAATTGTGAACCAAAGCGGATAATTTTCATAAATATTTAAGGTGCGTGGAATACCAACTACACCGTTTTTCGCCTTTGTTTTTTCCAGCGGAATATATGGTTCAAATAAGCGATTATATTTATAGGCAAACATATTTATTTTATCGCTTTTTTCTTGCCCTGCGCCGCGTTCACAACGATTACCTGAAATAAATTTTTTACTATCATTATTACCATTATCAAACGTAATAATGGTCAACATACAGTTATTCGCACATTTTTTACAACGTACATTAGTGGTCTTAATTTTTAGTTTATCTAACTCATCTAGAGCCAATAATGAGTGTTGTATATTACACTGTTCACGCGCAAGTAACGCGACACCAAAAGCTCCCATTAATCCAGCGACACTTGGACGTACAACATTTTTCCCTACTTGAATTTCAAGTGCACGTAACAAAGCATCATTTAAAAACGCCCCACCTTGCGCGACAATACAATCACCAAGCTCTTCAACATTGTTAATTTTTATTACTTTATAGCAGGCATTACGTACCACAGAATAGGATAAGCCAGCCGCAATATCACCCACTGAAACGCCATCTTTTTGTGCCTGCTTCACTTTTGAATTCATAAAAACTGTGCAACGAGTACCCAAATCAACTGGGTTCTCAGCAATAATTGCTGCTTGTACAAATTCAGCAATCGTCAAATTTAACGATTTTGCAAAATTTTCAATAAATGAACCACAACCAGCAGAACAGGCCTCATTTAATTGAATACGTTGTACAAAGCCGTCGCGTACCCGCATACATTTTATATCTTGTCCACCAATGTCTAAAATAAAACTAACATTTGGTGCAAAAAATTTCGCTGCCGTACAATGTGCAACTGTTTCAACTTCATCAATATCGAGATTTAATCCGGCTCTTAATAAAGCGCTACCATAACCAGTCGCCCCACTTGCAACAATTTCACAATTAGTTTTTTTCTTTAAATAAATATCTTTTAAAACATTAATTGCTAACGTAAATGGATCACCCTTGTTTGAAGAATAATACGAATAGAGTAATTCGTTTTTTTCACCGAGCAGTACAACTTTCAAAGTTGTTGAACCACTATCAATTCCAAGAAATGCTCTACCTTCGTAATCTGTCAGTGGAAATGTTTTAACAGCAATGCTATTATGACGTGCACGAAATTCCTCAATTTCATTTGTATTCGCAAAAAGTGGTTGTAAAATCGCCGTATCGCTTTCATCGCCTAACTCACGTAATACTTTTATTGCCTGCGTCAGAGAAATGCATGAACTAACATTTTCAGTCGGCAACACTATAGAAGCTCTCTCTTCTTTAGATTCAACTTTTTGTGCTTTAAGTTTTGCGGTGTCGCCAAGCGCATAATAAGCAGCGCCAAGCGCGACAAACAACTCTGCATTCTTTGGAAATACCGCTTGCGTTTCTTCATCAAGATTTAGACTATTTACAAAGGATTTACGTAAGGATTTTATGACTGCTAGCGGACCACCAAG
>JAVBQZ010000011.1:0-4643 GCA_031548505.1 Bdellovibrionota bacterium
CATATTACGCCTTAGCATTGCCAATGTAAGATATGCAGCTTCTGGGGAAAAAATCTCTAAATTTTCCTCGTGAAACTCTGGCGTATTTTTGTTCTTAAGCGTCTTTTCCAAAATAAATTTTAATTTTTTCAACCGTCCTTCATTCGCAAGACTTGCATAGAGCCTGGCGAGATCCTGCATTTTTATCTCAAAGCCGCCAAGTGCCAGAGCTAACCCGTAAAAATCCTCTTCTCGAAGATTTTTCACTCCTAGAGTTTTTAAAATGTCATAAAAACTTCCTGATCTAATTTTACCACTAGTGCCCGAAAATTTTCCGGAAGCCGAGTTTTGTGATTTGACTATTTTATTTAACCTTTGCAGCAATTCTACTGCTGGAACATTTCGACTCATAACCAGAGCATCCTGCGCTGAAACTACTCCCATAAAATCTTTGTTAAAATTCTTTGGAGAATAATAACCAAAATTTTTCGGCGAATCTTTTAACATTGTCAACGGATGAATTACCCCTTGATCTAAGGCCAGTGCATAAATAAATGGTTTTGTCGCTGAACCGGGAGAGCGCAGTGCAGAAGTCCCGTTAACCTGCCCCTGTATATCAGCATCGTAAAAATTATTTGACCCCACCATTGCTAGCACTTCCATATTTCGCCAATCTACTAAAAGAGCAGAAGCATTTTCTACTCCTAGCGCACTCTGCCTTTTTATGTATGTTTGAATTTGTTTTTCAAAAGCGCGCTGTATTTTAAAATCCAAAGTTGTTTGGACAGATTTTCCCCAGTACTTTCTATTTTCAAGCAACTGGTTAATAAAATGTGGCGCGTATGAAGGGAGTTGTTTAATATATTTGACTTGGATCTGCATTTGCCCCGATTGTTTCTCTAAATCGCTAAACTGCAAAGCCAATTTCTTTCTTGCTTCATCCATCGTTTTAAATCCGACATTATTTGTTGGCGTTCTTTTGACTGGATTTTGCGGAATTACAGCTAAGGCTAACATT
Source organism: Bdellovibrionota bacterium (assembly GCA_031548505.1). Classification (GTDB taxonomy): domain Bacteria; phylum Bdellovibrionota_C; class UBA2361; order SZUA-149; family JAITKM01; genus JAITKM01. The sequence goes on from JAVBQZ010000011.1 coordinate 998, forward strand.
TCAGGAAAAGTTAGTTTCTCTACATTATGCCCAAAATATATTAGCCCTGCAGCACCGACTCCTTCAATGTTATGCCCGTATGGAGCAAGATTTAGGTAAGCTTCTAATATTTCATTTTTTGAATACCTAATTTCTAATTTTATTGCCTGTATAATTTGCTGAATTTTTCCGCTTATAGAAGTAGAATCTATGCCATAAAGCATCCTCGCAAGCTGCATAGTAATAGTAGAGGCTCCCACTGTTCTTTGATTTTTAGAAACAAAACTTCGTCCTGCCCGTAACAAAGAAAATGGGTTTATACCAAAATGCGAATAAAAATATTTATCTTCATACTGTAAAACAGCTTTTATTAACTTATCCGGAATGTGGCTAATGGGAACAAATAGCCTGTAAGCATCATCTTCAGTTAGAGTTAGCCGTAGTAGCTGCTTTTCGCCGTCAGAAGGAGGACGGCTGTATATACTGGTCGAAAAAGAAATGTTTTTTAAAAGAGGTGGCTTAAAAGATTTTAAATATATTAAAAACAACAAAGGTAAAGCTATGCATGCGATAACAACATAATATTTTAAAAATAATTTTCGCATACCAAAGCGTGATATACTCATGCTCCATGAGTTTTACAGTATTTTGTGAATCCTTTGGGAGCATGAGTATATACTCCTGTGCTTTTAGTTTTCCTAAGAAGCGCTTGCAATTTTTACAAACATCCTTCTTGTTTAGTCATCGCTTCGCGATGCTATTGTTATTATAAAACAGGAGTAATTTGTATATGGCTCCGCTAGCGCTCCGCATACTCATGTTCCAAAAAGCTTGAATAATACTGGAATTCTCAAGGAACATGAGTATATCGCTAAAATACCGCTGTTATGTTGAGTCCAAATACAACAAATAAATTACATTACTCCCTTTTTATCTTAGCCGTAATTTCCCCGTCCGTACTTTCCATCTTTATTATTGCATCAGGATTATCAACCTTAGATTCAATTCCTAAAGTCTCTTTAAAAATATAATTTCGCCAAACTGCAGGAATATCTCCATCTAACTCAATTAAAATTTCATCCATAATATTATAATTTTGATTTTTACGCTCATCTTGAATTAGCCGCACTAGATCTCGTGCTTTACCCTCGTCTTTTAATTCCTCAGTGATGTTCAAATCCAATGCGACAACCATAGCACCGCCACTTCCAACCGCCTTACCCGATTTCGCTTTATACTCAATCAGCAAATCACTCGTCGTAAGAATTTTTTCCACACCATTCATATCAATTACGGCAGTACCATCAACAAGGACTTGAATCTTACCGCTCTTAATCGCCTGAATAATTGCGCCGGTATCAGCACCATATTTTTTCAATTCATTGAAATTCGGCTTATAAATAACTTCGGCAATCTCATCCACATTGTCAATAAATTCAACTGCTTTAACATTTAATTCCTCTGCTATAATCTCTTTATCGCGTTCGACTATTTTTTTGTCATCGCTATTCACAAATGCAATTTGAACAACAGAAAGCGGCTGACGATTTTTAACACTATTTGTTACCCGAATATTCCGCGCGATTTCAACGATTTTTTGAATAAACTCTGTTTGTTTTATCAATTCATCATTTTTATATTTCTCGGAAATGTCAGGCCAATTTTCAAGGTGAACAGATTTTTTCTCATCCCTTACTAAGACTTGATATAAATTTTCACTCATAATCGGCGCAAGGGGTGCGATAATTTTCGTTGCCGACAGTAACACATAATACAATGTTTGATATGCATCACGTTTATCTTGCTCAAACCCGCTCGCCCAAAATCTTCTACGTGAACGTCTTATGTACCAGTTAGTTAATCCATCAACGAACTTCGCAAGTGGCTGTGCTATTTCGTCCACACGATAATTTTCAAATGCATTTTTCATAGCATTTTCAGTCTCGTAAAGCCGTGCAAGAATCCACTTGTCTAATTGATTACTTGAGGTTGATTCTTCTGCAGTATCAGGATAAAATTCATCAATGTTTGCATATGATGTATAAAAACTAACAGCGTTCCAAAGCGGGAAGATTACCTGTTGAAGTGAAAGTAGGGCATCGCTTTCTTCAAAAACCAAATCACCGATTCCCATTGAGTTAGAATTAAACAAATACAATCTGCATGCATCAGTCCCATACTTTTTCATCCACAGCATAGGGTCGGTATAATTCCCCGACGATTTAGACATTTTATGTCCTGTTTTATCAAGCAATGTACCGTGCGTTATGCAGTTAGCGAAAGCCGGCTTTCCAAACAATGCAGTCGAAAGAACGTGCAAATAATAAAACCAGCAACGAATCTGCCCCACATACTCTGCGAGATAATCACTTGTGGCATGTTTTTCAAAGAACTCGGCATTTTCAAACGGATAATGTAAGCTTGCAAATGGAACAGCACCACTTTCAAACCAACCATCCAGAACTTCTTCAACACGTTTCATCGTTCCACCACATTTACAATCAAACTCAACCTCATCCATATATTGTCTATGCAAATCCGTGAGTCGCTTACCTCCACGTTTTTCAATTTCGTCAAGGCTGCCCAATACTTCCACATTATCACATTTTGAACATTTCCAAACAGGAATTGGTGTTGCCCAATATCGATTCCGTGAAATATTCCAATCACGCGCATTTTCAAGCCAATTACCAAATCGTCCGGTTTTAATCGTTTCCGGTATCCAATTTACATTTTCATTAACTGCCTTCAGCTCACCTTTTATTTTTTCAATATTAAAATACCATGCATCTATGGCTTTATATATTAGCGGATTTTTACAACGCCAGCAGTGCGGATAATTGTGCGTTAATTGCCCACTTTCGACGAGCTTTCCTTCTTTATGCAAATGTTTAATTATAGGAGTATTTGCCGATAAAACATCTTGCCCAACAAAATCTGTCACCTCAGATGTAAATATACCTCGTGCATCCACAGGGCAAACCATAGGAATATTTTCGTTTTTACAAGCCCAAAAGTCATCTTCACCAAAAGCCGGTGCCATATGAACAATACCAATTCCTTCGCCTTCTTCGACAAAGTCAGCTAGTATAACCTTAAATGCTCCTTCGTTATACTTGTCGCTAAAATATGGTAACAAAGGCTCATATCTCTTGCCGACTAAATCATTACCGATAACAGTCTTAACAATATTCGGACTTTCACCAAAAATTTTTTTATAATTTTCAATTGCTGATTTACCTGCAATGTAAATTTCTTCCCCTACATCCACATAGACATATTCCATATCTGCCCCAACAGCGAGCCCAAGATTAGAGGGCAAAGTCCAAGGTGTTGTAGTCCATGCTAAAAAGTGGACTGGTTTTCCATTTTCAAAAACCGGTTGTTGATTTCCATCAACGACTTTAAACTTAACAATGACCCAACTATCTTGTTTAGACCTAGTCGAATCGTCCGAACGGGCGTCAGAAATAGAAAGCCCTGTTTCGCAATGATAACAATATGGAGTTACACGGTAACCTTCATAAATTAATCCCTTTTCATAGCATTGTTTAAAAGCCCAGATTATGGACTCCATAAAATTTACGTCCATCGTTCTATAAGCACCGTCATAATCTACCCATCTTGCCATTTCACGAACATAATCAGCCCATACGCCGTTAATGTT
>JAVBQZ010000110.1:0-5343 GCA_031548505.1 Bdellovibrionota bacterium
ACTACGAAAAGAAAAAATCCTTTCCTTAGCACGCGACTTTTCTTCGTCTCTACGCGCTCCGCCAAATGCTGCTGTGAAGCCATAATGACTTAACGCCTGCTTCAACGCTTCTGTTTTCATTATATCGGTATAGGCTGCGCCATGTTCAAAAGGATTTATCCCGCGCTTAACTCCGTCCTCATTTTTCCAAACAATTAATTCAATCCCATATTTTTTGACCACAGCATCGCGGAATTCAATCATCTCACGAAATTTCCATGTAGTATCTACATGCAAAAATGCAAACGGTGGCTTCTCAGGGTAAAAGGCCTTAAGCGCTATATGCAACATCACTGAGCTATCTTTACCTATAGAATACAACATCACTGGATTCTCACACTCAGCTGCTACCTCGCGCATTATGTAAATCGCCTCTGACTCAAGACGATCAAGATGGGATAAATTTTCTAATAACATAGACTACTTCTATTATTTTTATTTAAAATGATAATTCGGAAATTTCCGAATGTTTAATACTCATTCATCTCTTTATATACTTATATCTCAGACGATCCCTATTCTTCTTCCGTGGCACAAAACAACAAACAAAATTTATTAAAAATTTTGGGAAACAACGCGTTCTTGCTAGCTCAGCCTCACAATTTTTATGGTAAATTTCAAACGGCACGCTACCTTTAAAGAATAACCGCTTAAATTTTTCCTGCGCTGTCTGACGGTATTTCAGTTCAAAGAATTCGAGAAATAACTTCTGTAATATTGGTGTAAGCTCTGGAAATACCTCGATGAAATCATCTATGGTAACATCGCTGTAAAAATCTGAGGGTAAGGGGACTTTATCTTCAATTGCACAATTTGAGTAATCAATCCCGAAATTTTCCTTTAAATAAAGAAACACATCTTCCCACCTACGTCTGAGCTCAAGCTTGCCTTCAATTGGCAAATCATATTTTACGCCTCTAACACGAAACAAATGCCTAGCGTCCAGTCTCCCATCTTGCGGCAATCTTTTCGGATTATTTAGCTTATTTACAACAACCGGTTCACACAAATTTATAAACCTTAACAGTTCCAAAGCCTCATATGATGTCCCATCATTTCCTCGAATAATTTCAATACTTGAACGATTTATAATTCCTATTTCTTGCAAGAAATAACCTACAAGCCCACCATCTTTAAAAGAAACAGCATCTTCAAATTTTATCAACTTAAATTCGGTTGGAAAATATCTGTATAAGTTTTTTATAGTATTTAAATACTGCTCCTTATATACTTCGTATATATCCAAGTAATTGCTATCCAAACGTTTATATCCTGTTTTCTCGTCTTGCTGAAAAAAAGATACGACAAAGGATATTGGATTTCTAACAAACACCAGAATTTCAACCTCAACATTATTAAAATTTCGATAGAGCCATTGTTTTAAGTTTTCAACGCATTTTTCAATGCAAAATCCCGTCCATTCCCCTGAAATAAGAAGGGAATCACAATCTATCGTATTAACAATCTTTTTCACGGTTTCAGTAAGATTACTCTGTTCTTCCTCCCTCTCGATTGCATTTAAGATATCAGTACATTGAAAGGCAGGATGATGACAATAAGATGGGACCTCCCAATCGGCAAATAAAGTATTTAAGTGCGTTATATGCCCTCCCCTCATATCGCCACGCTTCCATTCAATCATATAACGCACCCCTTGTTTTTCTAAGATAGATAAATTCTTTTTGCATGTCGCCTGAATACTGGTCGTTCCAGTTTTGGGGAGTCCCAAATGTAAAATTAATTTTTTAATAGCCATAATATATAAGCCTTATACAAAAAAAGTAAAAATCATACTCTCATTATTGCAGTTATAAAATATTACTTTTTAGCTAATTTAGATTTCGTTTAATTATTGTTTTTTCTACGCTTCCATCCAGTACTCCATTTTCTTTTATATATTTAACTACCCAAATACAACGAAACATATAAAATATTCTATATTTTTGATACATAGGTATAATTATTTAGTACAAGATAAACAAATTTTTCATGTGATTCAAAATTAACATACATTAATTAAACCTGAAGATTTTTTCAATATATATAAACGGATCAGTGCAAAGTCGATACGGAATAAAAACTCAAATGATATTTTTCTCATTTTCCTATCCTAAATAATGCTGGCCGATTATAAAATTGATATCCAATCTGAACACCCAACAAAGTTAAATGCCATCTATTGTTTTCACTAGGTAAAAAACATGGGTTATGAAATGATAATAAAAATCTTCGTATGTTTTTGATTGAAAAATGCCAGCGATTATTTGCCGCATTTATAAAATCATTATCAATTATATAATAAACAGATTTTATTTGATCGTGTTTAAAATATCTAAACTTGAAAGTATTGTCTTTCTGTAATGGCATAAATAAACGATAAAGTTCCTCAAAATACGCTATTTTGGAAGACCATACAATTTGATTAAAAAATCCAATGTTCGTAGTCCAAGCATGAAAATAGATTTCTTCCTTTACAATGTCCAATACGCCGTTGTTTTTTAGTATATTTATTCCATCAATACAACGGGAAGCCATCTGTATTACCTTTGCACTTTTTGGCCCCAGCGATTTTGTACTGCTGTTTTGATCCTCTTCCATTCTATAATGAACTAGGTATTCTTTCACAACTGAAATCCTTTTAGCGCGAGACATAACTTCGCACATAAATGGGAAATCTTGATACATAGTTTTATTTGCTTCTATCATTTGTATCTTATTCTTGCGAATAAAATCCGCACGATATATTCCTGCCCAAACAGACGAGTGAAACATAACGATTTGTGGAAAATCACATAGTACAAAGCCTCCCGTCGGTGCATCAAACAAATCCATATAGCTGGTCTTCCATTTATAATTTATCCTACGCCGCTTTTTTGCCAAAGAGTTATATTTATAAAAGCTACATTTAACAACATCGCTGTCGTTTGTTTTCGCATTGGTATACAGTTTTTCATACATCGTTGGCTCTACCCAATCATCACTTTCAAGAATTGCGATATATTCGCCGGTCGCCAATTCAAATCCATGATTAACAGCACGCCCATATCCACCGTTAGGTTGATGTATTGCAACAATACGCTTATCTTTTTTAGCATACTCATCCACAATTTGGGGGCACTTATCTGGACTACCATCATTCACCAAAATAATTTCGATATTTGTTAAGGTCTGTGCTAATATACTATCAACGCATTGACGTAGATATTTTTCCACTCCGTAAATAGGAACTACCACTGATACTTTAGGTTTTGTCATTTTACGTATCCCCCTTTATACTTTATACCTTTCCAAATAAATCTGTGTTTAAAAATAGGGATAAAGCCTAAAAGATAACATGTTTGAACGCCATATTTATATTTTACTTTAATAAAACAAGAAGCTAACTTTATTAAGTTATACTTTATCAAAACAAGCTTCGAACTCGGTTCTAAAATCAAGTGCAACTTTAATAATTTCCGTTGCGTCAAACCGGACATATCCATTTTTCTTTCTTTTAAGATTGGCAAAAATTCCGCTGCCATAACTTTTCGGAACTCTTCGCGATTTTTCCCATCTAATCGATTATAATTCCAGATATAAGAAACATATTTAACACGGTTAAAAATCTTTTCTAACGCATGAAATAATCCCTCTTTATCCGCCATATAGCGTTCAATTTCCTTAAACTCATCGCAAACACAAAATACCTTATCCTTGCTCTTAACCGACTGACCAGTATGCCCAACGCGATAATGCAATAACGGTTTTCTTGTCAGATAAACAGAATTTGCCATCGCCCAAACCTTAAAATTGAACGCAATGTCTTGATAAGAGGCACCTGGGCTTTCTAAGAACCTTATTTCATTTTCTTTTAAAAAACTGTTGCGGTATATTCCTGACCAAATACTTGCAACGAGTGTAAAAACTTCTGGATGTTCACGTGGATTTATAACTTGTTCCACATCCTGTTCTGAAAATAATGAACGATATTTATTCCCCCCTGTTTTATCATTGAATTGTATATAGCCAGCTTTTACAACATCAACCATGCATGTTTTTGCGATTTTATAGAGTATTTCATACATATTTGACTCTATCCAGTCATCGGATTCTACAATTCCAATATATTCGCCAGTTGCCGCATCAAAACCACGATTCATTGTCATTCCATAACCTTCATTTGGCTTATCTATGATTTTTATACGTGCATCTTTTTTTGCATACTCTGTTATTATTGCCAAAGAGTTGTCTTTTGATCCATCGTTAATAAGGATTATTTCCAAATCTTTCAACGTTTGACCAACTATACTATCAAGGCATTGCCGTAGATATTTTTCAACATTATAAATTGGAACAATAACTGAAACTTTTGGTTGTGTTTCCATTAGGCAATCTCTTTGAATAATTCTAACGCACGCGCCACCGCCTTATCCACATCATAATATTTATAATCGCCGAGACGCCCCAAGAAATGGACATTATCAAGTGTTTTTGTTTTTGCCAGATACTTGTTATAGAGAGTGTTATTTGTCTCACTAATAATTGGATAATATCTCTCATTTTTGCCACGTTCAAAAGCTTCAGGATATTCATACGAAACAATTGTTTTATCCGATTGATCGTTCAAAAACCATTTGTACTCACCAATTCTTGTCCAATCGTAATTACACGGATAATTCACAACTGCTGCGTTTTGGAATCGCGAATAATCATATCTCCTAAAATCCAAACGGATAGAACGATATGGCAATTCTCCAAATTCATAGTCAAAAAATTCATCTATTGAACCAGTATAAAATAACCGTTCATAATCCATATCCTTGGAAAATAGCGTTCCTAACTTAACTTCAATATTTTTGTGTTTAAGTATTTCTTTTACCATTTCCGCAAAACCATTTTGAGGAATCCCCTGGTATTTATCAGTTGGAAAATAACGATCGTCGCGTGATATATATACCGGAACACGTCCAGTAATGTTTGTGTCTATTTGATCTGGTTCCAGCCCCCACTGTTTCAATGTATATTCAAGGAAAATCTTTTGATAAATATACTCAGCCAGTATTTCTAAATCTTTATCACCTGTTTTGCGCAGCTCCAAAATCGGAACTTTTTTATTTATACCAAAATATTCCAGCAGACGAATTTCAAATTTTTCAGCCATTGACTTTGGAAATACTGCATGTAAAGAATTTAGATTAAATGGAATTGGCACATATTGCCCATCTATCAGCCCCAACACCTTATGTTGGTAAGGATACCATTCTGTGAATTGTGAAAGGAAATCCCAAACAGCTTCAGCATTTGTGTGGAATATATGCGTGCCAT
>JAVBQZ010000053.1:0-2547 GCA_031548505.1 Bdellovibrionota bacterium
TATGTAAGTACGTGCTTTTCTGGACTTGTTAGCTGGAATAATGAAATCAACTGCCATAAATTCTCTCATCAAGGCTCTCGCTGCACCAGCAGAAATGTGCAAAGTTTCGGCAACTTGGATGCTATTGATTTCTTTGAAGTGAACAAATAACTCTAATATACGTCGCTGTTTTATGTTCAATTCCCGCATTTATGTAGCTACATTAGTTTCAGCCGTGCAGCAGTTTTATTAACTGTTTGTAGACATTTTCAAAAGTTTCTTTTACTCCAGCTATAAAATATTCTAACCAGCTTGTACTCACATTTTTAAACAGATATATCGTGCGGATTTCCCGAGAAGCAGTATGGAAGAGGTATTATTTTGGCAATTTCCACTGGATACTAGAAATACGAGGTTTACTTATTTAAGGGGGAGGCTATTTAGGGCGTAAAAGTTGGTATAGTTTGAAAAGAAAATAGTATTTGTTAGATTTAGATAGGTTAAAATTAGGCGTTTATTCCAACCCGTTTAGTTCATGGTAGATTTTTCTTTATTCTTTGCTTAAAAAGCTAAATTTTCTATGCTTGTACTTTATAAGCTATGATAGCGTATTTTATGGAAAAGATATCGATGGCTATACTTCCCATGTTTATAAAATTTAGGTTGAAAATATTTGCATCTCTTATCTACCATTATGCGAAAGGGAAAGGAGTTCCTTGCCACTAAAATATAATATTCTGGTGTATGGTTATTGATTTTAAATCGCTATTTCAATCATAGATTTTTCTTACATATTCTTTCCAGCCCTCAATAAACTCTTTTTCTTTAGTCCCTAAAATTTCAAATGGCTCTTTGCTTTGCGATAAAAAATATAGTTGTAGTTTTTCTTCCCCATAATTTTCGAGGATATATTCTATAACTGTATAGGCAAGACTATATGCTCCTCTAACTCCGCCTAATTCATTACAGGATTGGGTTTTAAATAAGTGTTCACTTATTTCATTTATATTTTTAATTGCCGTTTTGATACTATTAATATTTTTTTGCTCTGCAAAATATAGTGCAATGCCCTCTGACATAACTGGGATCTTACTATGTCCATACAAATTTTCAAAAACATGGATCATTTCGTGCACTACAACCTTTATAATATCTTCTCTCGCCATTCCGTAACTATGTGCAACATCGGGATTAACAATCTTTATGCCATTTCTTCCACCAAATCCAACCAACCATGTTTCTCCATCATGCCCCAGTACAAATAGATGAAAGCTGTGCATGTCAGGGAAAACGAATATAGGAATGTTTATAACAGGGGCTCTGAAAAATTTACGTATATAATCATAGCTTTTTTCTAGTGCATTGACGATGTCCTTTAATGTTTCTTGTCTCAATCCATCGAAATGAATAACCGTGAAATGACCGTTGTCGTCAACCGTAGAAATGCAATTCATTGGAGTAGAAAGCATCCTTGTTATTATATTGATATTGCTAGAGTTCACTTTATTCCCATTTAAGATATATTGATAAGGGGTGTGGATTTTTTAAGCCAAAAATTCACGAAAGGCAAAACCTAATGGTTTTCAGTTGAGTTAGTCAACTGGCACACAACCCATGTCGTAACAGCTGATGTTACAACCGACAATAATGCCATCGAACAAGTCGTAAGCATTATTGAACTCGTCAAGCAATTCAGAGTAGAACCAAGTCACCTTTTTACCTCCTTTCTGCCACCCAGTGGCGGTTAAATGAACTGCAAGATACCTAGACTTGCCATTTCTTTAAAGAAATTGGCCTTGTCTGTTTGTGGTATGTCTTGCAAAACGTCACAAACAGCATACTCGGTTTCTACTTCAAACCCTTTCAAAACAGAAAGGGCATCACTAGAGTAATTAATTACTGGCTTGAATTAATTACTGGAATTAATTACTGGTGCAGCCTTAATTAATTACTGGTGCAGCCTTGTTTTTATTTCCCTATCTAGGATAGTATTGCCTATTATAGATTTCAACCAATTTTATTTTCAAAAGCCCAAAAGCGAATGACTTTGCAGGTAAGTTGTATAAAGTAACGTGAGGAAAGTAGGCTGGAAATGCCAAAAATGTGGTTCTAGATAAACGTATCCTAGGCTGTATTCAGATGGTTATTAGAAATAGTCACTTTTGATAGATTTATACGATGAAGACCGTCTATGTGTAACAAGAGCCTAGGTCTTCATAGAATTGAGTTTTAGATAATTCTTGCATAATCCTTCCACCCGGAAGAATTGTTCCTGGAGGGAAAGCAATATTGCAAATACCTTGCTTAAGCAATTTGTATGCATTGTAAGCCATTTTTGATACAGTCTTAAAGAGAAAAATATACCTTTTTCTTAACCCAATATCCGATGACATGCAGGACATCCTTTTATCGTATTTTTTAGACTTGAACTCTTTATTGATCGGTTGAATCTTCAGGTTCTCCTTTCCTATGACCCCTTTTTCGTGAATAATTTCTCGCTCTTCAGACAGTATTTCTTTAATAAGACTTTTATTTAAAGCTTCTCTATTAATACCAGCATATTCAGGA
>JAVBQZ010000003.1:0-3445 GCA_031548505.1 Bdellovibrionota bacterium
ATACGGCCTCCTTCTGAGTCACTTGAAAACATTGCCAGAATTGACGAGATATAACTGCGTCCTTCTTCCTGTGAAAAATAGTAAAGTTCGTCTAACAATGTTCTGCCGGTGTCAGAATAAGTAGGAATTATCCCAATCCAACCTCCCAGGAAGACAATAGATGTTAAAGCACAGATGACGAACATTGACGCATATTCAGTTAAGAAAAATATTAAAGACTTTGTTCCAGTATATTCAGTATTAAAGCCGGCCGTCAATTCACCTTCTGCTCTTGGTAAGTCAAAAGGGATACGTTTAATTGAAGCAATACCGGTTATAAAGAAAATAAAGAAAGCTATGAAGGTTGCAGGTGAACGGAAAACCGTCCAACCGAAAATCCAAGTCCCCTGTGCTTGCCAATTTACAATTTCATTAAGATTTAACGAGCCAATTAGAAGTACAACTGGTAACAATGCAAAGTACATTGGAATTTGGCAGGCAAACATTTGAGTGGCTAAGCGTGTTCCGCCTAATAATGCCCATTTATTTGAGGATGACCAAGCTGCGAGCAGGATGCCAATGAGTTCAAGGGATGCAAAAGCGAGAATATAATAGAGGCCGACATCAAGTCCTGTTATTACAAAATGTTCGCTAAAGTTTAAGGCAACAAAAGGGATAAAGGTTCCCAAAAAAACTAAAATAGGTGAAAGAATAAATCCAAATTTTAAAGCGTTGGTAGGTTTAACATCTTCTTTCGTTAAAAGTTTTATTGAATCTGCAATGAGTTGAAAAAGTCCAAAAGGGCCAACACGATTTGGGCCACTGCGTCCTTGAATATATGCACTAATCTTTCGTTCAGTGAAGTTCCCTACTATTGCCGTCAGCACTATAATTCCAAAAATCATAAAGCCGGCAATTATAATGCTAGCAATAATGACAATATTTCCATAAAATGATTGGAATATTGGCAAAAAATCCTCAGACGAGCGCGCAATTAGACGTTCAAATAGTTCGTTCATAAGTTAATCGTTAAGTCACTACCTATCTACTTCTCCCATCACTATATCAAGTGACCCAAACACTGTAATAACATCTGCTAATAATATGTTTTCGCAAATATGACTTAATATACTTAAGTTACAGAATGAGGGCGCACGGACTTTTACGCGCGATGCGTTTGGTTTGCCGTCCGAAACTATATAGAAACCTAATTCACCGCGTGGATTTTCACAAGGGACATATACTTCGCCTTCCGGTAATTGTAGAGATGATGAAATTTTTGTTAGAATTTCACCTTCGGTTAAAATATCAATTGCTTGTTCAATGATTTTTAATGATTCTTCAATTTCTTTTATACGAACCCAATATCTATTAAACGAATCGCCGACTTGACCTTGTATTCCTTGGCCAATCGGCACATCAAAAGTGAATTTTTCATACATGCAATACGGGTGTGCTTTACGAATATCATACTTTAGGCCACTGGCACGTAAACATGGTCCGGTTAATCCATAAGCAATTGCGTCGCTAATTGGGATTATGCCAACGTTTGCTGTACGTTTTATAAAAATAATGTTTTCGCTGACAAGCGTATTATATTCAACAAGTTTTTTCCGCATTATATCTATAAAATGCGAGATATCACTAATAATGTCGGTGTTAATATCCTGTGCTACACCACCAATGCGATTATAGTGATAGAGTAAACGGCTACCACTCATTTTTTCAAAAATTGAAATGATTAATTCACGCTCACGGAATGCATAAAAAAATGGTGTATGTGCACCAAGATCCAATGTATAAGAACCGAAAGTAACAAGATGTGAAGCGATACGATTTAGTTCAGCAACGATGATACGGATTATTTGTGCACGTTCAGGGACTTCAATTTCTGCAAGCTTTTCAATAGCCAGACAATAAGCAAGTGAGTTGTTCATTGAGGACAAATAGTCGATGCGGTCAACGTAGGGTAGGACTTGCTCGTAGGTAAGTGTCTCGGCGATTTTTTCAAAACTACGATGTGTAAGCCCAATAAATGGAAGAGTTTCTTGAACATTTTCACCGTCTGTTTTTACAACAAGGCGTATAGCGCCATGCGTAGAAGAATGCTGAGGTCCCATATTAAGTAGGAATTCTTCGGTGTGTAGTGATTCCATATTTATTTTAAATGCAGTATTATTTTTTTAATTTTTAATTCCGTTATATTCGCTAGGCGCAATATAGTTTTTGCGTAACGGATATCCTTGCCAATCAAGCGGAAGTAAAATTCTGCGTAATCCAGGGTGTCCGTTATAAATTATTCCCATCAAATCATAACATTCACGTTCTAACCAATTTGCGCCAGGCCAAAGACAGCAAATAGAATCTACGACTGGATGTGCTTTATCAATATCAACACGTAATGTTATACCAAATTCATATTTGTATGAATATAGATGGTAGGTTGAAGAAAAGATAGTTCCACGATCAACTGCAGTAATTAATTTTAAAAAGTTAAACCACAAATCTTCATCATTTTTTAAAAATTCGCAGATTTTAATTAGGTCCTTTGCTTCAATTAAAAAATATGTATCACCGTGTTCTGGGTTAATTAATTTTATTGCACCAACTTGATGATTGTCAGTGTTGAAATGTTCGTTTAGTTTTGAGAGAACAAAATCGTTGTTCATTATATCGCCTTTGATTGTGGTGGTAATGTTGAAATTTTATCTTGTAATGTTAGAATGGCATCAATCAACGCTTCTGGGCGTGGTGGGCAACCAGGAATAAAAATATCAACCGGAATAATTCTGTCAACGCCTTTTACAACTTGATAACCTAGTTTGGCGTAAGGTCCGCCGCCAATTGCACATGATCCCATCACAATTACATGCTTTGGATTTGGAATTTGTTCATAAAGTTTTTTAATGCGTGGTGCAAGTTTATAGGTAACAGTGCCAGCTACAATTATTAGGTCGGCTTGACGTGGAGTCGGGCAAAAAGTACTTGTGCCAAAACGTTCAATATCAAATTTACTTGAGCAGGCCGTCATCATTTCAACCGCGCAACAGGAAATACCAAAAGTGAGTGGCCAAATCGAATTTGCGCGAGCCCAATTTATTGCTGCGCCAAGTGGAAATATGTTTACGAAGTCCGATAGCCCCTCTTCTTTTAATTTTTTACGATAGTGCAAGTAGTGCGTCAAATCCTTTGGGTTTTTGATTGATTGAGCAATGATATTTTCTGTGGTTTTTATCTTATTATCGGCCATTAATTTCACTCTAAACTCTTGTTTACCCATCCGTATATAAGTCCAATAGTGAGTAAAAATAAAAATAATAAAAATGCAAACAAAGTTCCGCTTGCTTCACCTGCCGGTGCTTGCTTATTAAAAGCTATAGCAAAAGGGAATAGTAAGCCTATTGCAACATTAAAAAGTAAAAATACGAGAGCAATGTTGTAAAATTTGTTGTTAAATTTAATCCAT
>JAVBQZ010000225.1:0-7584 GCA_031548505.1 Bdellovibrionota bacterium
TGAAAGTTTATTTGAAGCAGAATTGCAAATTGCAATTGACGGAGGCGAACTAGTTTCATCCGGTGAAGAAAATATTTATTTGCCAACTTACTATAAAGTCGAAGGGCAGTTAGCAGAGCAAATTGCGTATCTTGTCAGTAATGGAAAGCCGAACAAAACAATTTCTGATGTGCAGGTAGCAGGTGTTTTAGAAACTGTTTCGGTCGTAGGCACTGCTGAGCAAAAGACGATTGAACTTTCTGAGCAACAAAAAGCTGCAATTAGTTTAATTGCTAAAAATTCGTTAGTAGTTGTGACTGGCGGGCCAGGTTGTGGTAAAACTACAGTTATAAAAGCGATAACACAATTATTTAATCGTGCGGGTTTGGAGTTTCGTTTGTCTGCACCGACAGGTAAGGCAAGCCAGCGAATGTCTGAGGTTTGCCAGATGGATGCGTCTACAATTCATCGGCTATTAAAATTTGATCCGATTAAACGGAATTTTTTGCATGATAAAGATACACCGTTGCCGATTGATGCATTGATTGTTGATGAGAGTTCAATGATTGATATTAATCTAGCCAATAGTTTGTTACAGGCTATGCGGCAGGGGACGCGTATTGTGTTTGTCGGTGATGCCGATCAATTACCGAGTGTCGGTCCTGGTTTATTTTTATCTGACTTGCTTGAAATTAACTGTGTTCCGCGCGTACGCCTAACAAAATTGTTTAGGCGGTCTGAAGAATCGTCTATTACAACAATTGCATATCAAATAAACAATGCGGAAATTCCGGAAATTCCACAGCCGGATGGAATTATAAAGAGTGACAGCTATTTTTTACCGTGCGAGGATTTAAACGAGGCTGTTGCTTTGGTTGAGAATTTAGTTGCGCGACAAATTCCAAAAAAGTTCGGTTATTCAACTGATGACATAACTGTGTTGTCGCCGATGAATCAAGGCCCGCTTGGAATTATTTCTTTAAATAATATTTTGCAAAGTAAGATAGCAAAAGCAGGAGAAAATTTGCCAAGTGTTAAGGTTGGAAATTTAGAGTTGAAAGTAGGCGATAGAGTAATTCAGCGGGTAAATAATTACCAGATAATAGAAGGTGGTGTTTTTAATGGAGATTTGGGAGTAATTACTGGGATTGATGCTGAAAATAATTCCGTATTTGTCAAACTTTGGGATGGGCGTTTAGTGGAATATCAAGCTGATACTTTAAGTCAATTGGATCTCGCATATGCATTGACTGTACACCGTTCGCAGGGATCTGAAATACCGGTTGTGGTTTTAATTTTACATGAGACACATACAATAATGTTAGAAAGACAGTTAATATATACCGCTGTAACACGTGCAAAAAAACTGCTAATTATTGTTGGTACAAAACGCGCGATGATTATGGCAATAAAGAAGACACGCAGCAGGAGAAGATTTTCAGGATTGGTGGACCGTGTTAATGATATGATGAAATGAGTGAGACAAATAATTTCAAAATGGATAAGTTAGAAGTTAAGGCATCTGGAGAAGAGATACCTATTTTAATACTTTATATTCATGCTTAGTAAGTTCTCCTTCATTCTTGAGCCCTTTTGTAGTATAAGCAAGTATACGGAGTGCTAGCGGAGCCATGTTAGTTAATGTCGTTGTAATCGCCGGCATCAAGCAAATTTTACAAAGAATATTTTAGTAGTGAATTGTTTAATTAACTCCTGGTATTTGCAGATTCCTCTGTAAAATTTTCCAAACAGCACAAAAATGCTATAAAGGAAAACTCAAGTCATAGGAGTATATACGGTAGTAAAAGTACTTTAATTTTAGAGGAATTTTTATATAATGCTGAAAAAAATAATTGAATCCCTTAATTTTGTAAAAGGTTTTGTTAGACATCCGAAAGAAATCGGAGCAATAATTCCCAGCTCAAGTTTTCTGTCAAAAGAAATGTTAAAAGATGTTAATTTTTATAGGGCTGCGGCTATTGCAGAATATGGTTGTGGTACTGGGGCTTTTACTAGGGATATTGTTAATAACTTACAACCTCAAACAAAATTCATAGGATTAGAGATTAACAAAGGATTTTATAAAAGTTTAAAAGCGATTCTACCGTCTGCCGGTAATGTTTATTTATACAATAATTCAGCAGAGAATATTCGGCAAATTTGTAAAAATGAGAACATAACGTATCTTGATTATGTTATTTGTGCATTACCATGGGCGAATTTTAATAGCGAATTACAACTTAAACTGTTACAAAGTACTATAGAACATATGAGTAAGGATGGCACATTAATTAATTTTTCTTATTTACATTCTTTCGTATTACCGACATTTAAGCATTTTACAAGTCTTTTAGAATCGCACTTTTTAGAAGTATCATTTAGCAAGATTATTTGGCGAAATATTCCGCCTGCAATTGTCGTAACAGCAAGAGGTTTAAGAGATACCAGGAGTACATAGTCCTGCTTATATGATAGACTGTAGACTAGATTATTTTTTCTGATGGAAGATGCAACAACAAAAACGACGGTTTTAGCTACGGATTGTGGGTCGACGACAACAAAGGCGATTTTGTTTGAAAAGACTAAAAATGGTTGGCGTCAAACATTTCGTGGTGAAGCGCCGACGACAGTAGAAAAGCCAGTTGCTGATGTAACTATTGGTGTTTTTAATGCCTGCTTAGAATTAGAAGAAATCTCCGGTAGGAAAATTTTAAATTATTCATTAGATGAATATGCACGTTTAAATGATGATGTTAATGATAGTTCTGATAACAAATTTATTTCTCCATTTTTATATAAATCATCCGATGATGACACAAATGGTATAGATCTTTATATTTCAACAAGTTCTGCGGGTGGTGGTTTACAGATGATAGTTGCTGGCGTAGTTCACGATATTACCAGTGCTTCAGCTGAACGTGCTGCACTTGGGGCTGGTGCAATTGTAATGGACGCAATCGCGCTGGACGATAATCGCGAGCGTTACGAACATGTTGAAAAAATTCGTCATTTGCGTCCTGATATAATTTTAATTGCTGGCGGGACCGATGGCGGCACAATTGCACATCCGATTGAACTTGCCGAAATAATTTTGCAAGCAAATCCGCGGCCACGTTTTGGTGATACATTAAAAGTACCTGTAATTTATGCTGCGAATGAAAAGGCGGTTGAAGAAGTGGGTAAAATTTTGGAAAAGGATTTTGCTTTAACTGAAGTCCAAAATTTACGCCCAACAATTGAGGTTGAAAATCTTGCGCCTGCACGTGATGCAATTCATGAATTATTTTTAAAGCATGTAATGAGCCATGCACCGGGATATAAAAAATTATTAAGCTATTCTCCTATTCCAATAATTCCTACTCCGGTTGGTTGTGGTGAAATGATACAAACTATTGCTAAATTAACTGGAAAATCAGTTCTTGCAGCAGATATTGGTGGTGCTACAACAGATGTTTTTTCGGTATTTAATGTTACTGCAAATGATTACGCATTTAATCGCACAGTGAGTGCGAACTTCGGTCTTAGTTATTCTGTAGCCAATGTTTTAATATCGGCAGGAATAAAAAAGATAAAACGTTGGCTGCCATTTCAACTTGATGACAATGAAATTGAGAACCGTCTTAGAAATAAAATGGTTCGTCCAACAACGATTCCACAAACAATGGAGGATTTAATTCTAGAACAAGCCGTTTGTCGAGAAGCCTTGGCACTCGCCTTTGCACATCATAAAATGTTAGCTGTTGGTTTAAAAGGGCAGAAGAAAAAATTTTCATTTGGTTCATTGTTTAGGAGCGAAAGCGATGATTTAATAGATATGTTGAAGCTAGATATGATTATTGGATCCGGTGGCGTTTTAAGTCATGCACCGGATAGAAAAAGCGCGGCTTTTATGTTAATTGATGCCTATCAGCCAGTTGGTGTCACGGAACTCGCGGTTGATTCAGTTTTTATGTTGCCACATCTTGGAGTGTTTTCAACTGTTAATTCTGAGGCAGCGTTGAAAATTTTTGAACGTGATTGTATTGTGTATTTAGGAACAGTAGTTGCACCTCAAGGGATTATAAAAATTGGAAAACCGGCATTTAAAATAAGGTTGAATAACTTAATGATAGAGGTATGTGGAGGCGATATTAAAACAATCCCATTGCAAGAAGGTAGAAAAGTAGAAATTGAAATAATTCCGCTACGAAGCGATTTAGATTTTGGTGCAGGGGCTGGATGTAATGTTAAGCGCGAAATAGTTGGTGGAATTGCCGGAATTATTTTAGATGCTCGTGGACGTGATATAATTTTTGGCAGCACAGAGGCAGAGAGGATTGAACAGGTAGGGAAGTGGTATAAACAGATGGAAATTTAAATCAGTGTACAATTCACAATGTACAATCACCTAACCCCTTACCCCTCCCTTTCACTGCTCTGGAAAAAGATTTGAATTGAGAATAATGTGGGGCATTGTTAACTGTCTATTAACTAAAATTATCCAATTATCCACTGTTCGCCGTGAGTTGATTTTTTTTTGGGGGGAGGGGCTGGTAATTGTGCATTGTAAATTGTGAATTGTTTGTATTTATGGAAAATGAACTTCTTAATAAAATAATATTATATGCTCCACCGCTTTTGCTTGCAGTCATTTTGCATGAAATCGCACATGGTTGGAGCGCGTATAAATTGGGTGATCCAACAGCAAAATTGTCTGGTCGTTTAACATTAAATCCAATTAAACATATTGATTTATGGATGACAATTCTTTTGCCTGGCATTCTGATCTTATCCGGCTCGCCGGTTGTTTTTGGTGGCGCAAAGCCAGTGCCTGTTAATGCAGGCTATTTTAAAAATCCAAGAAAAGATATGATGCTAGTTGCTGCAGCTGGCCCTGGAACTAATATTTTGCTTGCCTTAATTTTTCTCCTGATTTTTAAAAATTACGGTGCTAATTTAGAAAGTGCAAATACTTATTTTTCTAGTTTAATTTATGGTTGGCTTGCGATCGGAATTTTGACCAATGCGATTTTGGCTATATTTAATTTATTTCCAATTTTGCCACTTGATGGTGGGAGAATTGTAGTCGGTTTATTACCTCTGCCTCTAGCGCGTTTGATGATGCGTTTAGAACCTTATGGTTTATTACTTATATTTGTTCTACTTTACTATGGGATTTTCAATTCAGTATTAGAACCGTTTATAGAAATGATTTATAAACAAATAGCATGAACACAGCAATTTATGACTCGCAGTTAGTTTGATAGAAATAAAAAAGCATTATTAATTATTAGCTGTTTGATTGGTGTCAATTTCAGATAATGGTTTTGGATTTCCTTTTCGTCCGCAACTGGTTGCTATAATGGTAGTTAAAAATATAGTAATGATGATTAATGGAGTTAGTTTTTTCATAAATAGTGCGCCAATTGATAATTTAAAATAGCTTATACTCATGCTTCTTGAGAATCCCAAAAATTTGTGAACTCTTTAGGAACATGAGTATGCGGAGCGTTAGCGAAGCCATATTAGTTGATATCGTCGTAATCAACAATTATTTTAGACGACAAACAAATTTTACAAAGAATATTTAGCGGTGAATTGTTTAATAAATTTCGGTTATTTGCAAATTTCTCTGTAAAATTTTCCAAACAGCACATTTAGTGCTGTTTGTTCATCGCGAAGCGATGACAAAACAATAAAAATATCTGCAAAACCGCGAGCGTTTTACAGGAAGATTTAAGTAACAGGAGTATATATAAAGAATTACCTTGCTTTAAGATAAAGTAATATTGTAGGAGTCTGACCTTAAACCACATAACCTAAACGGTTACAATAAACCAATGCCAATAATACAAAAGTGAAAAGATAGTTGTTGAATTATAGAAAACTGAATGAAAAAGTTAAGTAATGTAATTGTTTAATTTTCCTGATTCAGCTTTAAAAGAGAGAAGATATGGCTTTTGTATTGTTGCTATATTATAATAAAATAAAGTTGTATGGACACTGACGAAAAAAATACTGAAGATTCTACTGAAAATAATGAAATAAAAGAAGAAAAACGCTCTCCTTGGCGCTTAGGAAGTATATTTAGCAAGAAAACAGTAGATGCTGAGGGAATACAAGAATCTGCATTTGATTTAGAAGATGAGGATGAAGAAGATGAAGAGTTGGAACTCTGTAGCGAGGTTTTGAAGGAAATCAAAATAGTTCAGCCTTCTGAAAAAGTTATTACTGATGGTGAAGAAAATGATGATCCGCTTGATGAAGCATTTGATTTGGAATCAGAAGAGGCGCATCCGGAAGAACAAACGGTAAGCAGGCCTAAAAGGTATAAAATTTCTTCGGCAAAAGAGTTTTTTAATACAGAGGTTATTTATCGCTATGATTTGTTAGAAGAAAGCGAAAAGGAAGTAATAAAAGGACGTTATCGTATTGAATTGAAAGGGTTTCAAGGTGGAATCTGGACAATTGATATAAATGCTGAACTTCATGTTTCTAATCGTGCTGAGGATGCGGATGTTGTAATTGGAATGCAGCAAAATGATTTTTTAGATGTTGTAAATGGTTCATTAAATCCACAGTTAGCGATATTGTCGCAGAAAATTAGAGTTAATGGTGACATTAAAAAAGCAGTATTTTTCCAGTCGGTACTTGCACCTAAGTTTTGAAGTACTGTCTGCTTCAACCAAAAATTATGAAATTTTTCTCTCTACTTCTTTTCAGTTTTCTCTTATCGTTTGCTAATATTTCTTTTGCTAAAAATGGGTGTATTGATGCGGCTGTATTGGTTAGAGAAGGTATAAAATTATCAGATGGTTCTTCACAAGAAGAAGAGTGTTATTTGAAAGCAATTGAAAAATGCCCCGGCTTAGTTGAATCGTATTATGACTTAGCATTAAATCAAATCGCGCAAAAGAAATATGATAGTGCCTTAAGTAATATTGAAGAAGCGTTAAATCTGGATAAAAACCCTAATTTCTATTTGGCCAAAGCAAATATTTTACTTTTGCAAGATAAATTAGATCAGGCCTTTGATATATATAGTAACTTGATTGAGCAAAACCCACGCAATAGCGCTGCGTATCAAGGATTAGCAGTCGTTTGCGACAAACGTCACGATTATGCTGGCGCCGAAAGTGCGTTTAAACAAGCAATTCAACATAACCCATCGGATGCGACTTTATTTTACAATCTTGGTTTGCTTTTAAATAAACTTGGACAATGGGACGAAGCATTAATAAGTTTTAAAACAGCAGTCGCAAAGAGTCCAAAATTTCAAAATGCTAGTTTGTACCTTGGTGATGCGCTTTTGCAACAGAAACGTTTTGAAGAAGCGGAACGTGTTTTTATACAAGCCTCAAATCGTGATCCAAATGATGTCTCACTTAAAATTTTAATGGCTGATATTGCGCAAAAACGTGGTAATATTGATAAAGCACGTAAAATTTTCGAGGAAGAATTAAAAAAGGATCCGGAAAACTATTTGTTGCTAACTTATTATGGTATCTTGCTTGTACAACTTGGTGAATTGGATAATGCGGTAGTAAAACTTGAAGAAGCCCGTGACTTAGATTCTAAAAATTACTTAGCCTATAGTGCACTTGGTTATGCACAAGTTAAGCGTAG
>JAVBQZ010000159.1:0-4617 GCA_031548505.1 Bdellovibrionota bacterium
GAAGTTTTGTTAAGTTTTGGCAGCCAATTTCAGCTGCACTGTTTTCCGAATATCCGGCTGCTTTAGCTGCGCGAGTGGCGTTAAAGTCTATGCAATACTCATAGCAAAAGCGCTCCTCTTTTGGGGTGAGCTTCTTTTTCTCTTTTGGCTTTTCTGTTTTAGTATTTTTGACTTTTTTGTTTCCCATCACAATGCGAAACTACACTAAAAGCAATGCCCAGCAATGGTTTATAGAAAAGTAGCTATTTGTCTATAAAATGAAGATTAATTTGATTTTTTGATTATCTTTTCCGCAAATTTTTAATCCTGATTGCTCATATGGGAAAATCAGTTCTCCAAATGCTTTTTTCAATTACGTCATCAAATAAAAAAGCCGCAAAGTTTTTGTCTAACTTTTTGGCGACACTTAGCTGAACGGCTTTAAATTAAGTGATTTCGTTTTAACTTAAAAGAACACCTCTAATTCTTTACTGCTTAAAGCAAAATATAGGTTTTGTAATTGGTGAAGAAACTGTAAATTGACATCAATATAATTACCTATTCTTAACTCTGTTTCTTTCATGTGAATTTTTATTCTTCAACAAATTTGTATCCTTGTAATCGTTCTTTAACCTGCAGTATATATCGATAAAATTCGTGATTAATAAGTGGGTTGTTTTCAATTTTAAACAGGCCTATTGCAACGTGTGCAGATGATTGCTTTTTATTTAATAAGTCTCCTATCTTTCTCTTTGGAAATCTCCTAGGATATATCTTCGTGGCGTAATAAAACACAACACGCCGGGCGTAGGGTAAATTACCTTTTCGGCTATTTGATTTTAATTCGTCTAATGTTACCCTAAATACATCTTGCACAGCCTCTATAAGTATATCAATATCAGTTTTTACATAATATTTTGGCTCAATACCACAATCCCGCATAATACCCTCAATAATTTCACGGTCGGACTCAGGAATAAGATTAATATCTTCAATTACTAGCTGCCTCTTTTCCATAATTTATAAAAAACTTATACCGCAAAGTTCAGCAGTATAAGTGGTGTAGGCTAATTTTGTAGCCAAAAGTATTCAACTAAAAACAGGGAAAGTATCAACGAAGATTAAAACATTTTTTTAACGGTTTCAACTAGCTCCTTCACATCCTTATCTCTCACATCTAATTTATCATTTACAGATTGTATGCTATACGTTACCGTTGAATGATTATAACCGTCCAACAGCTTACCTATTTCCTCGTGCGTACTTACTGTTTTTAGCTTGGCAATGTAGCAATATACCTGTCTTGGTATAACATGACAACGATATCTGCTCCTAGAGCAAATCAATTCCTTGGATAACTTAGAGGCTTGGCAAACGAGGTCAAGTATATCCTCAAGGGAGTAATGTGCAGGACGGAGGCCTGGGTATATCCAATAACTTGCTTGAACTATAATCATTTTGTATATTTGTGAGAAAATTAAAAACTTATGAAAAAAGATATTGTAAATTATCTTAACGAAGAAAAAAGTATAAAAGCTCAAATTTCAAACCTTGAACAGAAACAATCTAACAACACAATACTTCCTGGAGAAGTCGTTGTTCTTGGAGAATTGTATAAACAATTAGCAGAGGTAAATAAAAAGATAGCAAACTATTAATATCTAAAATCAGTAAAGTGAATAACAACACCTTCAAAATAGCCGGTTAAGTCCGGGAAAAACCATGTCGCAAAATTCTCCAAAGTCAGACCATCATTCCTGGCCACCTTTTCATTTTCAAATTCTACCCCGTCGATATTAACCTGTAAATCGTTTACATCGCTCGAATGAATAGCTAATACAACATGTTGCACGCCGATCTTGGTTAGCCGGGCAAATTCCGGGCACTTGCTCCGGAATGGCACCCCCCTCCCATTGACGAAGCGACAGTATTGCTCTTCCTGCGTTAATCTCCTCGGCTGCCTTCAGCCAGTACGCCACATTTCCTCGCATGGTGTGAAGCTTATTCCACTCAAATGGCATGTCATTTTCCATACCAATGGCCAACAGTATCATATCTTTGAAGTGGGTAAACTGCCCAGCACTTGGATGTCCTTTAGGAAAATTCCGCGAAACGCGTAGAACGTATGTTTTGATTTTGGGTTGTTTGCTCATAGTTAATCCTCCTTGCTTAATTCTTCGAGCAGTGCATCTGCAAAGTGAACTGAATTATTAGCAATTGCAGATACGCAATTATTAAAATCATTATTATTGCAAATGCTATCAACTTTAATGGTCCCTATTAATGCCGAGAATGCTAGTCCTGCAAAATATTCGCGCTTACTTAACCCAAGTGCTATAAAACCATCGTGTGTTTGCTGTTCAACCACTCCATTTGAATCATATCCTACCAAACATGAGTTTATAGGGTCTTTACCTAATATTTTTGCTTTTTCTGTCATAATATTTTGTTTTTATTGGTTATAAATAGGGCGCCATGCAATCACCTTAAATTCATCCGGTATATTTGAACTGTCTATATGCCACTCGCCATCATAGCACCCAAAATAAATATATCCATCTGTTTTTATCAAGACAGCCTCGTTATATGGTGGAAACCCATCTTTAGTACTTATCCATTGGTTAGCAAAATCGAAACCGGCAAGAAAACCATTGTATTTATCAGACCCTATACCAGAACAATCTGTATCTCGTGGATTATCACGTCCGCACCAATTACAATTTTCTACTGTGCATTTAGCGTGCTCTTGTGCTGCTTGTTCTTTTGTTTTCATCTTATTTTTAATTTACAATATTGGAAATTAGAAGTTATAGCCCTTATCGAACACTTGCCGGTGCAGTGAATATAGTAATCGCAATTTTTAGCGCAAGATTCATTAAAATCTTCCGATTGTATAACATCATAGGTTACACCACCTAAATTTATGCTTGCTATTTTATTGCTCATAATTCTAATTTTAAAAGTTCGTCTAATAATGCGGATTCAGCTTGCTCGAACGTATCAAAATATTCTGTGTGTAATTGTTCATTTAGATCCCATTCGTCGTGACATGCTGATGGGGATTCATATTGTCCATAATATTTAATCGGGTAATCACATTCTGTAACGCAAACAGCATTTACTATTAACTTTACATCTCTAAACCACTTTAGAGCAAGTTGAATTGTTGGTATTGATATAGTTTCACAATTGTCGTTCCAGTTTGTTTTTGGAACGTTTTTTCTTGGGTATGCTCCGGCGCTATCACTTTCATACCGAATAACATCAACGGGCCAATCAAATCCCATTATTTTTAGTTTCTTTGCCTGCTCAAAGGAGCAGAGTTGTAGTTGGTTATTCATAATTTTTCTCCTAATTTTAAAATAAATACATTTTTGTTAACCGGCGCACCCAACTCAGGTTTTCCTATGCCGATTGTAATTTGATTGAGTTTAAACAGCATTGTGCGATTTGTGTAGCCGTAACGGGGCCGAATAGTGTCAAATTGCTTAAATTTACACGTTCCATTAGCACGCAGATTACAATCTACACAATCATTATCGGAGCAGTCAATCCGGTTATAATTCGTCATTAAGCGCGACATCCAGAACTTACTAATGCCACGGTACTCTTCCGGCTTCTCTTTTCGCTCTATCATTTCATACCATTCTTTTTTTAATGGTAAATCAAGTATTTTCATAACTTACTTAGTTTAATGATTTTCTTTGAAAATATTGTAATCCCGACCAACACACCAAACGGGAGATGTTAGACTATCTCTATTATACCTCATAGCTTTAAATATACTATCCTTCCAATACACTAATGGGTTTGATGAGCTTGGATTTTTAAATTCAAAATATCGTTGGATACCTGAATAAAACCCAATAACATCTTCTCTGTTGTATTTCTTCCCGCTCATAAGTCCAATTTTATACAGATCACAAAACTCTATCGTTTGTTGAATCATTCTACTTGCCTTATCGAAATCAATCACCGGCTCAATGCTTGCCCACGTTTTAAAACCGGCATCGTGGAGTTTTCGCATGGCTTCGATACGTTCGGCGTTGGTGTTTGCATTTGGTTCGAGTTCGTCGTGCCCGGTAAGAGTAAAGCCGAAAGCTATTCCATTGGTTTTTCTGCTTCCTTTTTCAACACTGCGAATTACAGAGTTCACCCAATTTTCAGAGTCGTCAATAGAAACATAACCTCCAACATATTTAGTAAGCGTTTTTACTGGCACATTATTTTTCTGACAAATATTGATTGCAGAAAATGTTAGTCCAAATGTACCGGGCAACATTGGATCAGATGTAAATGTGAAGAATAGTCCATGTTCCTGTAACTCTGAAAGGTTCTGTTTTAGTTCTTTTTCAAAGACTTCAAGTGCATGATCTTCACTTTTGAAGCATGATTTTAATTTTGGAGTTGTGCTCCATGTTGACGACATCACCCCACGTTTACAATAACAATAAGCGCAATTATTGGAACATCCAGTATAGAAGTTGCAAGCCCAATAACTATACTCCCCGGCCTTTCCGGATGGATTATAAATTGCTTTTCCTTTGTATGTTTTCATGGTTTGTTTGTTTTTAAAGGTTTATTTTGAATCCCTGACGCAGCGCACGGAAAAGCCGTACGACCGATTGAGATTGTAGC
>JAVBQZ010000030.1:0-3265 GCA_031548505.1 Bdellovibrionota bacterium
TTTATAAAGGATATACTCCTGTTACTTGAATTTTCCTGTTCCTTTATATTTCTGCAAGAAACAGGGCACAACCCCCAAATAGAGATTGAAACAATTACGCTTTTACTAATTTTGCAGATGATCCATTACCCCACTGTTCAAGCCAATAAACAATTGGACAAGCTACGAAAATGGAAGAATAAACACCGACAACAAAGCCAACAAAAAGTGTAAATGCAAGGCCTGAGAGTGCACCACCACCAAAGAAGTATAAGCAAAGAACAACAAATAAGGTGCTACCTGTCGTGATAATAGTTCTCGACAACACTCTATTAATACTGAGATTTAAAATTTCTATAAAAGTTAGCCCCCGTTTATTCCTATTTTCTAATAAAATTTCTTCACGCACACGATCAAAAGTCACGATAACATCATTAATCGAATAGGCAACAACAGTAAGCAAAGCCGCTAGAATAATCGAATTGATTTCACGCCCAGTAAAAATAACTGCACCAACTGTAATAACAACATTGTTCGCAAGCGACAATAATGCTGCGATAGCATAACGAAATTCAAAACGTATACCAACATATATTGCAACACCAATTACTGAAAAAATCGTCGCCCATAAAGCGTCTTGACGAATCTGCCCACCAATAATCGGACCAACTTGATCAAATTTTTCTAACGAAACTTTATTATCAATTCCTTCTACAAGTTTAGCTTCAATATATTTATTAAAATCCTGACGCTCGTCTGTTTTTAAACAAATTGAATAAGCAGTAACAGTTTTACTTTCCGAAGATGAAAAAGCTTGAACCGTTGCATCACGCACACCAGCCTTTACCAATTGTTCACGCACCTCTGCAATCGTAATTGGTTTTTCAAAAGCAGCAATAATTTCCACTCCACCCATAAAATCTATACCAAATTTTTTATTATTCGGCGTTGTAAACCAATTATAAACCGAGAACGTAATTAAGATTAATGATAAGGCAAGTGCATAATAACGGGCTTGCAAAAAGGGGATATTTGTTTTTCCAAAAAATTCCATAATTAAACTTTAACGAAATAAAAAAATAAATAGATAGACCTTCTATGAAAGTCTTAAATTTTCGTATTATTATACGCTCAAATTACCTTGGCGATCCTTCACATTAAACACATCAAACATTACACGTGAGCAATATAATGTTGTAAATAATGTAGTCATGATACCAATTGAAAGGATAACTGCAAAACCACGAATCGCTCCTGTGCCGAATGCAAATAAAATTAACCCAGTCAAAAGCGTAGTTAAGTTCGCGTCCAAAATTGTCCAATGTGCTTTTTCAAAACCAGCCACAATTGCCGCACGAGCATTTACACCTTTACGGATTTCTTCTCTCATTCTTTCATAAATTAATACATTGGCATCTACTGCCATACCAAGCGTCAAAGCAAATCCCGCAATACCCGGTAAAGTGAAAGTCGCACCAAAAAGAGATAGAATCGTTAGCAATAATGCACCATTTAGGAAAACACAAAGGTTCGCAATAATACCAGCTTTACAATAATATAATGCCATAAATGCTACCACCATGATTACGCCAAAGATAGTTGCCGATATTCCTTGACTGATAGAATCAGCACCGAGTGTAGCACCTACAGTTCGTGTTTCAAGAAATTCTAGTGGTGCAGGAAGCGCACCGGAACGAAGTACAATCGCAAGTTGTCGTGCTTCTTCACGCGTAAAACTTCCCGTAATGCTTGCTTGCCCGCCAGTAATAGCTGTTTGAATATTCGGCGCAGATTGCACAACATTATCTAATATAATAGCCAATTGACGGTTCACATTTGCACTCGTAATACGTCCAAATGTATCGCGTCCGCCAGAGTTCAAACGCAGTGAAACCTGAATTTCGCCTGTCTGTGGATTAATATCTACTGAGGCATTATCAACGGCTGCGCCAGTCATTAGTACCTGATCCTCTAGAATATATTCCCCACCTGTTTTCCCAGGCAAACGCACTTGCGATATTTCTGGACTTGTTCTGCGGGGGTCATAAACAAGTTTAAATTCTAGCTTTGCAATTGAACCAATTGTTTTCTTCACTGCTTCAATATTTGTTTCACTAGGAAGTTGTACAATAATATGTTCTTCACCAGAGCGCTGTATTATTGGTTCAGCTACACCATAAAAATCGATGCGATTGCGGACTGTATCAATAGCACGACTAACAGCATCTTTCTTGGTTTGTTGCGCATCTAAGTCAGTAACAGTGTATGTTAATTTTACTCTTGAACCATCTGCTACAGCATCTTTTTTACGCAACTTCGAATAATGAGTAGCAATAAAACTTTCAACTTCATTTTGTGTGCGCGAACCAAGAATAACCACTTCCAAATCACGTTCGCCGACTTGCTTTGCACGAAGTACACCTTCTTTTTTCAAATCAGTCGCAATTGAAACCGCCTGCTGTGCAAGTTGTCCCTTAACTGCTTCATCCGTTTGCACGCCAAGCACAAAATACGAACCACCACGTAAATCCAGCCCAAGGTTAATCGTCTTATTAGGCCACCAACTCGGAAGTTTTTGCTTATCTACAAAATTCGGAAGCAAAATAACGAAGGCAATGACAAAAAGTAGCGCAATAAATATTGAATTGTTTCTTTGACTGTCTGACATATCTAAATTATAAAATAATAAATAATAAACTTTCTACGAAAGTCTCGGTCTCTCTTACTTAGCCTAAAACCCTTTGTTAGTTTCACAAAAGGTCTAATAAAAATACTGCTATTTCTTATCCTTAGCAGGTTGAGCAGTGATGACTGGCTGAACATAATCCGGATGAACTTTTACATTCACACCTTTAGCAATTTCAACTGAAACTTCATCTTTTTCAACATCTACAATCTTTCCATAAATCCCATTCGCCAACATTACTTTCACACCATTTTTAAATGACGCAACCGCCGCCTCACGTTTCTGTTGTTCAACCTGTTGCGGTTTTAAAACAAGTGCCCAGAAAATTCCAAGCCCAGCTAAAAACCAAAGCACTGTACTAGTAATAAAACTGTTGAGTGACATTGACTCACCGGTATTTTCCGGCGCACATGCGGTAAACAAAGTTAAAATTAAAATTGAAAATCCAAATAAACGCATAAATTAGCTTGTAATATAAATTATTCCAAAAAAAAAAGCGCGCGCCCCCTAGCAAAATCAAAAGGTATTAGCAACGGCAGATAAATTAGGTATTTTTGCTGGCTTTTTTCTGCTATGGGGGCGGGAATTGTAATTTACATT
>JAVBQZ010000023.1:0-3918 GCA_031548505.1 Bdellovibrionota bacterium
GGCGGACGTGTGATTGCGGGGTTAAATGCATATGAATAAAATGGGAAAAACGACGTCAACACCGAAGCTACGGTTTCCAGAGTTTAAAAGCACTGCTATAGGCTTTGAGAAAGGAAATGTAATTTTTGAACCGATCAGTAATAAGAACCATGATTCCGATTTGCCAGTACTTGCAATCACACAGGAGTACGGAGCAATTCCAAGAGATCAGATTGATTATAATGTATCTGTAACAGATAAAAGCCTTGAAAACTATAAAATTGTAGAAATAGGCGATTTTATAATAAGCTTAAGATCTTTTCAGGGAGGCATAGAATACTCTTTATATCATGGCATTTGTAGCCCCGCATATGTAGTTCTGCGCAAAAAAATTGATATTGTAGAGCAATATTATAAGCATTACTTTAAGACAAGTAAATTTATACAAGATTTGAATAAAGACTTAGAGGGAATTAGAGATGGAAAAATGGTAAGCTATAGCCAGTTTTCCGCTATTCTGTTGCCCAAACCTGAGAATGAAGAGCAGCAAAAAATCTCTGACTGCCTTTCTTCCCTTGATGATCTTATCGCCGCAGAAGACAAAAAGCTTGAGGCTCTAAAGGCGCATAAAAAAGGTCTTATGCAGAAGCTGTTCCCCACAGAAGGAAAAACTGTGCCTGAGTGGAGGTTTTCAGAGTTTAGGGACTGCGAAAATTGGAAAGTAATACCGCTTGCTAATATTGGTGACATTGTGACGGGTAGAACACCGAATACAGAAAATGAGTTGTTATGGAATGGCGATATTCAGTTTGTAACTCCTACTGATATTACCGAAAATAAATATATTATTAAGACGCAAAGAAATATTACCAATGATGGTAAAAATAGAATTTTGCCGAAAAACACTATAATGTATACATGTATAGCGTCTATTGGTAAAATGGCACTCTCAGTATATCCATGCGTTACAAATCAACAAATCAACTCCATTATACCTTTTGATAATTATATAAGCGATTTCGTTTTTTATGTTTTGGAGTCAATTTCAAGGCAAGTTTCGTTGCTCGCTGGAAAACAAGCTGTTCCTATCATTAATAAGACCTTGTTTTCCACTATAAAAGTTGGTGTTCCAAAAAAAAATGAGCAACAGAAAATTGCTGACTGCTTTTACAGTTTGGACAACCTCATATTTGCACAAATAGAAAAAATAGAAGCTCTTAAGCTGCACAAAAAAGGCTTAATGCAAGGTTTATTCTACTCTATTGAGGAGGTAGACGAATGAGTATACATGTTCCATCCAATTTCTCTAAAGAGGAATTTAAAAAGCTTACCAATAAAAAGCTTAATAACGATAATTTCCGACAATATGTAAAACTGTTTAATGACAATTACAAATGTCCAAGAGGCGCGGAAGAATACAACTTAAAAGAGGGCTTATCTGAAGAGATACTTGAAAAATTGGATTATGTTCTCAAGAGAATAGGTTATAATCAGTTTGATTCAATCAATGATATAGCGAAATATTTCAGAATGCTGCTTGAAGAGAAGAAATATATTGTTCTGTTTGCCTATAACGGTACAGGCAAAACAAGGCTATCTGTAGAGTTTAAATCTTTGGGGCAGAAAATTATTGGAGAGACTGGTGAAAAAACGGCTGATACACTATACTATAATGCTTTTACCGAAGACCTTTTTTACTGGGATAATGATTTGGATAACGATGCTGAGCGCATGTTAAAATTAAATAGCAATTCCAGATTTTTTTCGGGACTCAAAGATTTGGAAATGGAAAGCAGAATTCGCCCTTTATTGCATAGATATGCAGATTTCGATTTTACTATCAATTATGAAAGTTGGACGATTAGCTTTTATAGAGATGTGTTGGTTTCTGGAGCTACTCAAAGGGTTAATAACATAAAAATATCCCGTGGTGAAGAAAATATTTTTATC
Organism: Bdellovibrionota bacterium; assembly: GCA_031548505.1. Classification (GTDB taxonomy): domain Bacteria; phylum Bdellovibrionota_C; class UBA2361; order SZUA-149; family JAITKM01; genus JAITKM01. The sequence continues at coordinate 1,930 of JAVBQZ010000023.1, forward strand.
TGGTGTTTCTTCCTTTCTGTTGTTCAATTAGTTATAGACAAAGTGGAGTCATATAATTGGGTAAAATATATATATGTGGATGATCCAATTTCCTCTTTAGATGACAATAATGTTATTTCAGTCGCAAACCATTTGGTAAGGCTAATGAGCGACAATGACATTAAAATTGTTGTATCGTCTCATCATGCATTATTTTTCAATGTATTATGTAATGAAATTAGCAATGCGGAGCAAATTTTTTTGCAAAAGAATGTTTTGGGTGATGCCTATATGTTAAGAGATACAGCAAAAACTCCTTTTTTTCATCATGTTGCTTTATTGAAGGAACTGAAAAAAGCATCTGATTCAGGTGAATTATATACATATCACTTTAATATTCTTAGAAATATCTTGGAAAAGACAGCGTCTTTTCATGGCTATGCCCACTTTTCTTCTTGTATAAAAAAAGGCTCTGATGAAGAAAGGTCTGTTTATACAAGAATGGTAAATATTCTGAGTCACGGTAATTATTCTTTGTTTGATCCTGTAGAAATGGTTCAAGACAACAAAGAACATTTCAAAGAGATATTGGATACATTTTTGGAAGAATATAATTTTAATAAAAGGCTATTTGAAAGCAATCAGGGTCAGGAGGCACAAGAATGAATGACACACAGCAAAAACAATTAGGAGTAACTCTATGGACCATAGCAGATAAACTGCGCGGAGCTATGAATCCCGATGACTTCCGTGATTATATGTTGTCCTTTCTCTTTTTGCGCTACCTCTCTGACAATTACGAGGAAGCTGCGAAAAAAGAGTTGGGCAGCGATTATTTGCACTGCGAAGGATATATCAAGAACGCCAAGCTTGAAAAAAACAATACGGAGGATACCACTTTAGCTGGAATGCGTTTTGTTGATCCATTGAGTGTGGAGCAGTTGGAAGAAAATTTGAAAAAAGCGTTCACAACGAACAGCGAAAAGATGGCCGAAATAGCAATTTTGACACCGCTATCAATGTGGTATGCTAAAAACTTGGATGACGTGGGAATGTTTGAAAAACAAATGCGTCGTAAGCTTCATTATGTTATCAAGCCACATTATCTCTGGAGCAATATATACGAATTAGCCCGTACTCAAAGCAAATATCTTTTAAAAACTTTGCAGGATGGCTTTAAATTTATAGAAAATGAGTCCTTCGATAGCGTGTTTCGCGGATTGTTTTCCGAAGTCAATCTCGATTCTGACAAGCTAGGAAAGAATTATGAAGCTCGCAATACAATGCTGTGTTCAATAATAACCGAAATTGCCGAAGGGCTTTCTGAGTTTACTAATGAAACGGATCATTTAGGAAATGCCTATGAATATTTAATTGGGCAATTCGCAGCGGGCTCGGGCAAAAAAGCTGGAGAATTTTATACTCCCCAGCAGATTTCCAACATTCTGTCACGCATTGTAATACTTGATAGCCAAGATCCCAGTACAGGCAAACGACCATATATTAATAATTTGATGGACTTTGCTTGTGGGTCAGCTTCGCTGTTAATTAATGTTAAAAAGCATCTTGAGCCTAATAGTATTAGCCAAATATATGGGCAAGAAAAGAACATTACAACCTATAACCTTGCTCGTATGAATATGCTTCTTCATGGATTTAAGGACACTGAATTTCAAATATTCCATGGAGATTCATTGTTAAATGACTGGGATATCTTAAACGAGATGAACCCAGCAAAAAAGCTGAAATTTGATGCAATTGTCGCGAATCCTCCTTTCAGCTACCGTTGGGAACCTAGCGATACATTGGCTGAAGACTTTCGCTTTAAGAGCTATGGGCTCGCGCCAAAATCAGCCGCTGATTTTGCTTTCCTGTTGCATGGTTTCCACTATTTAAGTGACCAAGGCACTATGGCTATTATATTACCTCATGGTGTTTTGTTCCGTGGTGGCGCAGAGGAACGAATCAGGACAAAATTACTTAGGGATGGAAATATTGATACTGTTATCG
>JAVBQZ010000038.1:0-15167 GCA_031548505.1 Bdellovibrionota bacterium
TCCAACCACATAAGCAATTGTACCATTAATCGCCATGCCTATAAAAATAGTGGTAAAAAATCCATAACCCAGTCCCGTCATACAAAGCGCCGTAGCATAAGCTCCAATGCCATAAAACGCTGCTTGTGCGAGTGACAGCAATCCACTCATTCCCACAACCATATTGATGGATAGGGCAAGTATTGAATAGATACAAAATAATATGCCTAAGTTTAAAATATATTCCATCTTTACTCTCTAATAACTATGGCTTTAATATAGCAGCCTCAGTTTCTCTCTTTTGAAAATATTCCAGTCGGTCTAAAATATAAAAACGTAATAAATATTATAAATGCTATTAAATCACGCCACTCCGAGGCAAAAACCCAAACTGCTAAATTTTCAGAAAATGCCAAGAATAACGCGCCAAAAAATGCTCCACGCAAATTAGTCATGCCACCGATGATTGCTGCAATTATACCTTTGAATAACAGATTAAAACCCATGGTTGGCTCCATACCGGTATCATAGCCAATTAAAACTCCGCTTAAGCCTAAAATTGCACCAGTAATTACTGAAACAATCATGATAATTTTATCTATATTCATCCCTATAATATGCGACAAAGTGCTCGAATCATTTACTGCCCTTATTTGCTTGCCAATAAACGAGCGATGTAGAAAAATATTAAGTCCTATAAAAATTCCAAAATTGAAAATAATTATCAAAAGCTGCACCAAAGGCATGCTAGTAATGAATAGATCTATCTGATTACTGTTAGCGAAATTCCCAAGGGCATAATATTTAGCCCCAAACGACAAGCTAATTATCGATTCAAAGATTGTGTAAATCCCAAGGCTTGCTACCAATAGAATCATTGGCGATGCACCACGGCTACGCATTGGTTTATAAACTAATGCTTCTAATGCCCAAGACAATAAGGCTGCGACTACAACTGCGGGAAAAATTGCATAGACCCCCCAGTTATTAAAATAAAGCGCAGTGTACGCCGCTACCGCTACTACAGAACCAAGTGTGAGATTAAAAAAAGGAGAAACTGAATACATCAGACGAAAGGCCATAGCAATTAAGCCATAACCCGAACCAACGATAAGTGTATTTATAATAAGTTGTAATAATTCGTTTGGATTCATGAAAATAAACCGTGTTGTGATATTTAGATATTTTAAAATATATACCAATACTGCTAAAAACAAAACATTTTAATAAAAAACTATGGCGACATATGTCGGTTTGTTGCAGAAGCTCGCGTTCGCCACGTGCGCCATCGCGTGAACAAATAAACTGCCCCAATTAGCCAACATGGGAGTTTTACCTACCTAGGACTATGAAGCAAAATTTTCTTTCTACATTAGCAATTACATTACTTTTCACGAATATAATAGCTCATTCCACACACGCGTACTCACTACTGGACGACCCGCTTGGAACTACAAATAATTTACAGAACTTCAAAGATTGCTATGGCGAAGAAATTGATAAAAATAAACCACTATATCTTAGCGATATCGTCGAAATTGCAATCTGCAATAACCCAACAATCCGCCAAGATTACCTTTCTGCAAAAATCGCCGGCGCAAACTATGGAGAAGCTCTCGCTGCATACTTCCCAACCTTAAAAGGAAACGGGACTATTAGTCGAAGTGCTATAGGTAAAACATCTGATACTATGGATTACGATTCGCAGATGGGTGCTGGTTTAACGATGAGTTGGTTGTTATTTGATTTTGGTGCACGCTCAGCATCTACAGAAAGAAGTAAACAAAATTTAATCGCTGCAAATTTTACATTTGATAATAAATTACAAAAATCAATTTTTGACATTACAGAAGCATACTACCAAATGCTTGGTTATGCAGAAGCAACAAAGAGTGCAGAAGCAAGCGAGGAAAGTGCAAAATCGGCTTATGATGCTGCAAGCAAACGTTACGAATTAGGACTCGTTGCACTAAGCGATAAATTACAAGCCGAGACATCTTACGCAGAAGCACAACTTTATAGTACAAAGGCTAAAAACTCACTTGAAATAAGTCGCGGCGCTTTGCTTTCTTTGCTTAATCTAGCACCGAATACGAGATTAAATATCGCCAGCTTTTCTGCAGATGTGAAAGAATTAGCATTCAAAAATTCTATAGATGAACTAATCAAAATCGCACTTGAGAAACGTACCGATATAATTGCTGAAAAAGCGACTGTTAAAGCTGAAGAAGCAAATCTAAAATATGCGGAAAGAAAGAATTTGCCCAGTCTGTCATTTTCTAGTGGCTTAAAGACAAACGATACAATTCATGATCATGATCGTGCGACAAAAAGTGGGAATATCGGTTTAGAATTATCTGTCCCACTATTCACTGGTTTTGCAGACACTTATAATATTACTCGAAACAGATATGCCTTAAAGAGTGCACAAGCAAAATATGACGCCGTACAACGCGCAGTTGAAAAAGATGTTTGGGATACATATCAAAATTATACGACTGCAATTAAAGACTATGAAATCAGCACCAAGTTGTTGAATAGCGCGTTAGAAAATGAACGTGTTGCACTAGGAGCATATAAAGCTGGCAAAGGCGATATTATTAGCTTGTTAAATGCGCAATCAAAATTATCTGATGCGCGAGTTTCAAAAGTATCGGCTATTTACTCTGTGTTCGTCGCAAAAAATAATTTGTTACGGGCATTGAACGAAAATTTAGAATAAGCCCCTCTGTGACAGTCTAACACTGAGGAGTTATATGTAATGCTCAATTATTTTTACCCCTCCTCACCTTGATACGCTAAGTTAGAGTAACAATTATGTAAAATATAAATTATCTACTTGCTTGTGTGGGGAGGAGCAATTGTACATTGTGCATTGTTAATTGTGCATTGTTGATGTAATTAATTAAAACTATGAAAATAAAATTTAAAAAGAAATATATTGTCATCTTAATCGTCCTAATTGCTCTTGTTTTTATCATTCGTGGATGCGCAGCAAAGAACAATGCTCTCAAGCGAAACGATTTTGAATTTGAAAAAGTACGCATTGGACGCATATCACAAATTGTTACTGCTAGTGGGACAGTGAAACCAATCAATGTTGTCAGCGTCGGCACACAGGTCTCCGGCATTATTGAAAACGTTTTCGCTGATTTCAACGATGTTGTTAAAAAGGGACAAAAACTCGCTGAGCTTGATAAAACAATTTTGAATGAAGACCTGAATGAAACAAAGGCAAAACTTGATCAAACAAAAGCAAGCTACAGTATTGCAAAGCTTGACACCGATAGAAACAAGAAACTTTTCGCAGAGGATTACATAGCTAAATCAGAGCTTGAACAATCACAAGTTAAACTGGCAACCGCACTTTCGGATATGGAAAGTGCTCAATCACGTTATAACAAGGCATTGCGCAATTTGAGTTATACTGAAATTAATTCGCCTGTATCAGGAACGGTTATTTCACGCCAAATTGAACGCGGGCAGACAGTAGCAGCAAGTTTTCAGACACCCACGCTTTTTGAAATCGCTGAGGACTTAAAGAAGATGCAAATTGAAGCAAGTATTGCTGAAGCAGATATTGGGCTAATAAATAATACTCAAGAAGTAACATTCACAGTTGATGCATATCCCACTGAAACATTTCAAGGTAAAATTGAGCAAATCCGCTTGAATCCAACTAAAGAACAAAATGTGATTATGTATACAGTAGTTATTTACATTGATAATTCGGCTGGAAAAATTTTACCCGGCATGACTGCATTTGTGACTATTAAAATTAAAGAGGTTAATAACGTACTACGTTTACCAAATACAGTATTTCAATTTAAACCTGGAAATTTATTAAAAGAACGCCCATCGCGTGAAGTAATAAAATCATTACAAAAAACAGAATCCTTTGTTTATCAATTTGTAGGGGATGAACTCGTCGCAGTAAAGATTGAACGTGGTATTACTGACACATCCAATACCGAAATTGTCTCTGGGCTTAAAGAAGGTGACGAAGTAGTGAGCGAATACTTAAAAAAGGGGAAAAATAAATAGTGGTTAATACCTATCAACACTTCATCGTTAAGCTTGATGGAACTAGACCAATTAAACACTAACCGCTAACCATTTATAGTTTAAAATATGTCAGTTATCGAAATAAAAAATCTCTATAAAAACTATTACATGGAGGGTGGATTGGAGCACCGAGTTTTGAAGGACGTTAATTTCAATATCGACAAAGGTGAATTTGTCGCCATTATGGGGCCATCAGGCTCTGGTAAATCAACACTCATGAATATTTTAGGTTGTCTTGATCGCCCAACTACCGGCACTTATACACTCGCTGAGCGCGAAGTTGCAGACGCAACAGACGATGAGCTTGCACAGATTAGAAATTCGTTAATTGGTTTTGTATTTCAAGGATTTAATTTGTTAATGAAACGTACAATTGCGGACAATGTTTCACTTCCGCTAATTTATGCTGGTAAAGAAACAGCAGAACGCCGTAAACGCGCGGAAGAGATATTAAATATTGTACAATTAAAAGGATATGAAGATAGATTTCCAACACAACTCTCTGGTGGTATGCAACAACGAGTCGCTATTGCACGCGCACTAATTAATAATCCGGAAATCATTCTTGCTGATGAGCCGACAGGAAATCTTGATAGCACAACTAGTGATGAAGTCATGAAATTCATTACTGACCTCAATAAACAAGGTCGTACAATAATTATTGTCACACATGAATTCGACGTCGCCCAATATGCTAATCGTCTCATCCGTATTTCCGATGGAAAAAAATCATATGACGGATTAGTAAAAGACTATGAAGCTACACAAAACAAGTAGCTCACCATTAGCTCTTCTTTGTTAATGCACATTTGATATCATTTATCATATAAGAAGATGCTTCTAGTTTTGCTTCAATTTCGGCAATATCTTGCTCACTTTCATACATTAAACATTGATCTAAGTCCTCGTCACTAATCATAGCAAGTTCTTCACGAAGTTCATCATAACAATTGTCACGTTCTGTCTTTGGTGTTTGAATTTTTGCCATAAAAAATTCAAGTGAAACTTCATATGCAAGACGATGAATAATGCCATCAATTGCTTCACCTGTTTCCAAAGCAATTTCTTTGTATAAACGAACAAAGACCTCTTCTATAACTAGCGGAATATTTTCTTCGCTACCGCTTAAATATTTTGCAACATTTGTAATCATTGCTTTGTTTTGGAAAATTAGACTATCTAATAATTTCTCATCATTCAAAAATGATTGTTGTAAAACTGGACCTGTATTCGCACTAGAAATAACCTGTGTTTTGTTTACCATAACCTTTTCCATAAAATTCACCTTGTAAAAATAAAATAAAAATTTATAAAAACCGCTAAGAAAAAATCATCATCACTAAAAAAATAAAATTTAAATTTTATTTTACCCCGCAATGAATAAGGCGAAACTATATACGTTATGCTTTTTTGAAAATGTTTTGCTGTAAAAGAATTGTCACAATGAGGTAAAAGTTTGCGACACAATGTATGATGTGAAGAAATGTACTATGCGTAAAAGGCTTAATTATTCCCGTAATAGTGGAAATTTGTGGCATTTAAACGAGATTTCTACTTCTACGGGAATAACTATGGAGGGGACACTTTATCCTCTATAGAGTTTTATTATAATTTCTCAATTAACTCGGAAAGACTCACTAATAACGGAAGCATTGAATTATCAATCTCAGAATTCAATTCTGACCATTTATTTTCTGAGCGTAATGAAACAATCTTTTCGCAAGATGATACAATATCTTGAATAAGACTTTTTATTTCCGAATCAGAACTAGCAAATCTTGAAAAATCAACATTTGAGATAGTTGAAAACCAATTTAAAAAATACGATAAATCATTGGGCGCATCAGCTAAACATGTACCTGCTGATTCTGCACTCTCTTCTTCAAGAGTTGGCGGAACTAAATTAAATTTATTAGCGATAACCTCTATATAAGCTATTGACAGCTCAAGACGTTGATTAACGAAATCACTTTTACTTGTAGTTGTAATTTTTAAAGTTGAACTGTTATGCACTCGAAGCGGAACACGCCAATCACTGTCGGACATTGAATACCCCTGCAAAGAAACTTCAGAAATTAGCTGATCAGAATCTAAATTCAATTTTACTAATTCAACTAATTCATCGATATTTTTTACGATGAGTGGATTAAATTCAAAATTTTGACTATTTAAAGATACGTTTAACATGGTTATCCATTATGTTTTTGTTCATAAAGTTAAATCTTCTGTTTAGATGTTCGGAATATTCAGAATTGTGCAGTTTTTTTGATAATATTTAGGCTCTTCAGTTAAAATTTGGGCGCGACAAATCGTATTTTTGCTAACATACTATTATCACTACGTTTTTTATTTTTATTACCACTTGCTTTCATTTGACGATTTTGGCAGAAGCCCGCGCACTTTTTGAAGCAAAATTTTTAGTAATTCTAAGGGTTTTGTGAATTCACCTACCGAATACTAAACTAGAGGATTTATGAATATCGTAGAAAAAATCAGTAAAGAACAGTTAAAATCAAAAACAGAAATTGGCAATTTTAAATCAGGCGACACAGTTAAAGTTCATCAACTAATCAAAGAAGGTGAGAAAGAACGTATTCAGATTTTTGAAGGTGTTGTGATAAGAAGACAGGGCGGCGGGATTTCAGAAGTATTCACAGTAAGAAAAATTTCATACAACGTCGGCGTAGAAAAAACTTTTCAACTACATTCACCGCGTGTAAAAAAGATCGAAGTTAAACAACGTGGTAAGGTCCGCCGTACAAAATTATATTACCTCCGTAATTTAAGAGGCAAAGCTGCGAAAGTTAAAGAGGCAGTTTATTGGAATGATATTCAGAATTCTAATCTTGCTTCAAACATTGATGAAAACTAACTTTTATGGAAAATGCTGATACGAAAAGTGAACTCTATATTAGTAAAATAATCAGTTCAATTTCAGCAATTGATTTTGCCATTCAAAATACCAAAGCGACAATCACAGCATTTGAGAACGACAATGTTGAAATCTTTGCTCGTATTGAAAAATACGAGCAGATTGTTTGCAAACAGCGAAAAATTGCCCGTGAGATCCAGTCTCATTTAAAACTTCAAAATTGGAGCGAAGTTCATCGCAGAGTTCATATTATCCACCACCTATCACAATTCTTACGTGATGACTTACAAACCTTGATGTATGAAGCTCAAGGTGCAAAAGTCATACACGTCTCAAATCAGATGACTTAACTAGACACTTAGTCGGTACTAAAAAAGTCAGAACCTCCTTATTGGTCTTTTAAGAATTTAATAATTGCTTAGCCACGTAATAGGCACAAAAATAACCAACTGCGAATATTGACAGGCCTATAACCCATAAAATAATCTTCTTCACTACTGAACCAAACCTTGAGCCACCACTTTCGTCACCAAATATTTGATTCATCTTATCGACATTTAATTTGGAAGCAGTATGCGTTTTTGTTGCTTCATCATTTACTTGTTTAAATCTTTCATCTTGAATTATTTCTTCAATTATCCTCGTCATCTGTTCTTTATTTTGTTGTTCAAATTCCGGTTGCTCATCACTCGCATAATCCGAAGCATAATTATCTATTAACTGCCCATAATCATCAAAATTTTTATAACTTAAGCCATGTAGCAATTGCCACTCTAAATCCTCAACATCCATTAAGATTTCTTTTGCTGTTTGATAACGTTGAAGCGGATTACGCATAATCATTTTCATGATGATGCTATTCAACTCTTGTGAGCAATCAGGTCTAATATTTATAGGCGGCTCCGGCATTGTTTTTAAACGCAAGGTCATTGTTTCAATAACACTATTCCCTTGAAATGGAAGCATGCCCGTAACCATTTCATACGCAATAACACCAAGCGCATAAATATCAGAACGCACATCAACTTGACCACATTCTAGGTATTCTGGCGAAACATAATCAACAGTTCCAACTACACCGCCATATTCAGTCAACTTTGGCCCAACATTTGTGCGCGCAATACCAAAGTCAGTAATTTTAATTTCACCCTTATTATTTATTAAAATATTTTCCGGCTTTAAATCTCGGTGAATAATCCCTGCATCATGAATTGCCTGCACGCCACTACAAATTTGCTTTAATATCAGTAGGATTTCTTTGACAGTAAATGCTTGCGGGCCAGAAAGGCGACCAGCTAAATCTCCGGCATCGATATATTCCATTGTAAAGGCAATAATATCCTGATCATGGAAATACTCGTATGCGCGTACAACGTTTGTGTGTGAAACAGCATATGAAGCAATAATCTCATTTACAAATCTCGTTCTCGCAATTTCATCTCGTGCAACATCTTTGAAAAGAACCTTCATTGCCATTACATGATTGGCAAGTTCTAAGTGACGAACAGCATACACCATCCCCATACTGCCTACGCCAAGGCACTTTATAACCTCGTAATGTCCATACACAATCGTGCCTGGAGCTAGGGAGATATGATTATTATATGTAGTTGTCCCAGCCATTAAAAACCTAAAACAAAAATGATAATCTGATAATTCATTGAGACTATCGTCGACTTCTCAGGAAAACCTTAATACTTAATATTAGACCTTCTGCAAAAGTCCAATCTCTCTATAGAGTCCGTCGCCACAAAATAACTTTTTTTTCAGTATCAACTTAGTTACGCTATTGGCGGGACTAGCGTTAGAACAAACCTTCTATTGCCAAATCTAACTACACTACCGTGTTCAAGAGTTGCCATTGCTCCAGCAATTTCCTCTTCTTCATCAGAGCCGGGAGCAGTAACAAATGTACCATATTCAGATAATTGATCTAATACCTGAATTCTACCATTTTCCATTGCGCGGATAAATGCATGCAATGGAGAGATTGTATCCTCTTCTATCAAAATATAATCTGAATGTTCAGACGGTTTAGAGGTAATCAACCAGCGACCAGCAGCAATTTCATAAATCTCACCATTTGGTTCCGTATCAAAACTCACCAAAAACGCAATTATCTTTCCACGTCTTTGACGTGTAACCGGTTTAATACCATTATTAGTACTTGCGGTAGCAGTGGCAGTGACATTATTATTTACTGCATTTTTTGGGTTAAATGAAAATCCTTGTTTGCTATTGTCCATTAACTTTTTCTCCTCTTTTGGTCTCACACTAGAGACGTTGTTAAATTTTTGGCTAACTGGTTGTGAATACGGGGCTTGAGCACTCTCCATATCTGTAGAATACTCGAATTGGTCGTCTAATTGCTGTACGTTATTATCTTCTTGTTCAATTGTGTTAAATTTACTTTCAACTCCACTAATTGACGCTTTAACCTGAGCATTACTCAAAGAAACAGTTGATTGGCGAGGAAGCCCCGCCTGATATTCACCTTGCCCATACGATTCAACTGAATTAGTTGCAATTGTGCCAAGTGAAGCACTACGTTTTCCAACCGACTTAGTCTGTGCTTTTTCAGCTGCGTCAAAAGCATTATCAATTCTTTCCCAATCAAAATCTGATTGCTTAATTGTTTTTACGTTATCAGTTCCCCAATCTGAATTATCATTTTGCGAAATTTGAATTGATTCATGTTGTTGCGGTGTATATTGTTGTGCGTTCAAGCTATTGGTAAAACTACTACCACCACCTAATCCAAAATTTGTATTAGGTTGCTCAGATGGAGAATTTATACCAGAAATCTTATCAAACGATCTACTTACAACACTGTTACCAGAAACATTACGCTCCCAATTTTCATTACTGGAAATTTCCGGCTCTTTTATTTGATTTGCACCAATGGAGAAACCTCCATTAAGATTACTGTTCTGAAAATTATCAGCTGAATTTACATTTACAGGTGCAAAACCGTCATTAGTATTTTTAACTCCAGAATCCATTTTATAATCATTAGATTCCGCTTTAATATTAGTCCTAAATGGCGTTTCAAATGCAGTTTCGTCAAGAGCCCCAGCGTTATTACTGACACCCACTGTCTGTCCTGTAAATCCTGAGTTACCCGACAATCCTCCGCTTCCCCGCATTCCAGAATTAGACATATCCGTTCCGCTTGAAAGACCAATTTGGTTTTTGATATCGGACATCACTTGGTTATTCAATAAAATTGTCTTTTGCCTAGCCCGCATAGCAATGCCACCCTGATTCGGACTGCCTTGCAAACCAAGCTTTGACCTATATTTTCCTTCGTCTGACATAATATCCTTATATAAAAAACTACCTGACGATAAAAACGTAACTTCTTAGAAGCTACAAGACACCAATTAATATTGCTGTTAATACTGCGAACACTATCCCCACAAAAAACATCAACACTGCAACAACAACTTTCATTGCCGGACTCAATACTTTCCGCGCTTTTGGTGCATCATTAATTTCATAAACCTTTGTGAAAGAACGGTGTTTGATAGATGGATTTTCTTTCAAAATACCATTCAACGGAATTATCATAACGGTAATGTTATCATAACCACCGCGTTCTTTTGCCATTTCAATCAAGCGAGTACATGCTTCTTGTGGCATCTTTGTATTTATTTCACGAACTATTTCTTCATCTGAAACCAAGCTATACAGGCCATCACTGCATAGTAGCAAGACATCAGACGAAACACCTTTATCTGCATTCCAAAGGTAAAATGTTTTACTATCCATTGTAATGCGTGGATCTGCTCCCAAACAACTAGTTAAAACGTGTGCTTGCGGATGAACAGCTGCATCTTCTTTCGTAATTGTACCTCTATCAACAAGGTCTTGAACATAGGTATGATCTTTTGTAAGTTGTGTAATTGTATTATCGCGAACCAAATACGCGCGAGAATCACCAACGTTTGCAACGACAATATCATCACTTCCTTTTGCAATAAACACAGCAACAATAGTCGTCCCCATGGAACTAAATGCAGGATTATGTCTACGCAAAACAATAATTCTATTTGCTTCTTCAATAACACATTGTAAAATTGTGGACGGACTATCGCTATCTACCGAATCAAGTTTTCTACGAATTGTATCAATTGCAAGTTGTGCTGCAAGCTCACCACCGACTGCCCCTCCCATACCGTCACACACAATCCAGATACGCCCATTAGGTGCGTCTAAAACGGCATACCTATCCTCATTGATATCACGCTCGCAACCTATATCCGTAATAACAACGGGTAATCTTTTATCTACGCTGGAATTGTTGGCCATGCAAAAATTTGAATATAAAAATAAAATACCTCTATAAAAACGACAATTTACCCAAAAAACTTAACCTCTATATAGTTGATACTGAAAAGGTAGATTTGCGTCGCGAAGCGACACAATGTTGAGATAAAAAATCTAACGGACAAAGTAAGTTAGATTTTTTATCTCGGCACTCTAAGAGAGATGAAATGACTTTTTCAGTACGACTATATAATATACTCCTTAACTTATATCTTTCTTGCGCTGTAAATAAGATTCAATTATGACTTAGAAAGTCGCAAAAACCTTGCCGGCAACTAGTAAAAAGTTTCCACTTAAACAAGTGAAAATCTTAGAATTATAGTATGCTGGACATTCGGTGTAATTTTGCACAGAAACAGATTCTCACTAATATACCCTTTTTCTTCATAATTTGTTTTTTAATGGAATTTTAGTATTAGAGGTTATATATTATGAGCGAAAACAAAACTAATTCATCTATAAATATTACACGTCAAATTTCTGACGACTATAAATGGGGCTTCGAGACAGATGTTACTTCCGAAACATTCCCTGCTGGCCTTAATGAAGACGTCATCCGTTCCATTTCACAAATCAAAGGTGACCCTGAATGGCTTTTGGAAATACGACTATCTGCTTTTCGCAAATGGCAGGATATGCATGAGCCAACTTGGGCTTTTTTAGACTATAAACCAATTGATTACCAAAATATTTCTTATTATTCTGCCCCAAAAAAATTAAAAAAAGATTTGAGTGAAATTGATCCGGAAATTATAAAAACCTACGACAAACTTGGAATACCGCTCGAAGAACAAAAAGCGCTTGCAGGTGTTGCTGTCGACGCTATATTCGATAGTGTATCCGTAACAACAACATATCGCGAAGAACTCGAAAAACACGGAATTATTTTCTGCCCAATTTCCGAAGCAGTAAAAAAACACCCCGACTTAATTCGTAAATATTTATGTTCGGTCGTGCCGGCAACGGATAATTTTTTTTCATGCTTAAACACTGCCGTTTTCACTGACGGTTCATTTGTATATATTCCCAAAGGGGTGCGTTGCCCGCTTGAACTGTCATCATACTTCCGCATAAATGCAAAAAATACTGGACAATTTGAGCGTACATTAATTGTTGCTGACGAAGGGAGTTATGTCAGTTATTTAGAAGGTTGTACCGCCCCACAACGCGATGAAAATCAGTTACATGCCGCAGTGGTTGAACTTATTGCTTTTGAAAATGCAGAAATCAAATATTCTACTATTCAAAATTGGTATCCCGGTGATGACGAAGGCAAAGGGGGAATTTATAATTTTGTAACAAAGCGTGGAATTTGTGCGGGTAAAAATGCAAAAATTTCTTGGACGCAAGTTGAAACCGGCTCAGCAATAACCTGGAAATATCCGAGTTGTATTTTAAAAGGTGATAATTCTATCGGCGAATTTTATTCTGTTGCTGTAACAAACAAATATCAACAAGCTGATACTGGTACAAAAATGGTTCATATCGGACGCAATACAAAAAGCACCATTATTTCAAAAGGAATTTCTGCAGGTAGAAGCCAAAATTCATATCGCGGTTTGGTCAAAGTAAATAAAAGTGCGCAAAATGCACGCAACTACTCACAATGCGATTCAATGTTAATGGGCGATCATTGTGGCGCGCATACTTTTCCACATGCAGATATAGCCAACCAAACTGCCTTAATTGAACATGAAGCCTCAACCTCAAAAATTGGCGAAGACCAAATTTTTTATTGTAACCAACGTGGTATTTCAAATGAAGAAGCAGTTTCAATGATTGTACATGGTTTTTGCCGTGAGGTATTCAAAGAATTACCTATGGAATTTGCTATTGAAGCACGCCAACTTCTGCTCGTTACACTGGAAAATAGTGTTGGATAGAAAGCAGAAGCGTTACTTAACTTATGACGGTATAGCTACATTACAAAATGCTTCTGCTACATAATCTATATTATTTGCATTTAGCCCAGCGATACACATTCGACCAGAACCAACTAAATAAATTGCAAATTCCTCTCGTAAACGTTGGACCTGTTCGGAACTAAATCCAGTATAGCTGAACAGTCCGCACTGTTTAACAAAATAATTAAAATCACAATTTGAAATTCTTGCACTTAACTTATCGCACAATTCCTGCCTTAGCTTTCTTATTCGTTTTCGCATTTCTGCAACTTCATCTTGCCACATTTTAAACAATTCATCACTTTCTAAAATATCAGCTGCTAGAAATGCACCATGACTTGGCGGACTTGAATAATTACAACGTACTGTATATTTTAGTTGCCCTAAAACTAATTGCATCTCTTTTTCATTTGGACAAACAACTGACAACGCACCCAATCGCTCACTATAAAATGATAAATTTTTTGAAAATGAGTTACTCACAAAAAATGATAAATTCGATTTTGCGCAAGCGCGAATTAGATATGTATCTTCATCAAAATTCTCCGCAAACCCTTGATACGCAATATCAATAAAAGGTATTAAACTATTTTCCTTTAAAACATTGATTAGCTCATCGCATTGTATTTTATTCAAATCCACACCTGTTGGATTATGGCAACATGGGTGCAATAAAATGATACTCTGCGTTGGAAGTGTTTTTAAGAACGCAAGCATTTCATCAAATGCAATCTCGCCAGTTTGATTATCATAATATGGATATTTATCTACTTCAAAACCAGCCGTTTTAAAAATTGCAATATGATTGTCCCAAGTGGGATTGCTGACGAATACTTTGCTTCGCGGAAAATATTTATGCAAAAATTCTGCGCCAATCCGCAATGCACCAGAACCACCAAGCGTTTGAATTGTTGCAATACGATTTTCAGATAAAATTGGATTATCTACACCAAATAATAGTTTCTGGACTTGCACACGATATGTAGAAAACCCTTCCATTGGCAAATACGATCGCGAACGTGAATTATCTAAATTAGATTTTATAGCCTTTTCTACCGCTTTTAATAACGGAACTCGTCCATTTTCATCACAATACACGCCGATACCTAAATTAACCTTTTCTTTTCGTGTGTCTTGATTAAATTTTTCAACCAACCCTAAAATCGGATCGCCAGTATAATAATCTACATGTTCAAACATTTTTGCTCCTTTTGATTTCATTATGATAACTTTTAGTGTAGAGGCAGATATTCGTGGGAAAATACAATAAACATGCCCCCTAATTTTATTAATATAATGAAAACAATCGAACAATACAGAAATAAAATTGATACTATTGATGATCAACTTCTCAAACTTCTTGATGAACGAATGAATTGTGTCCGCGAGATCGGAAAATTAAAACACGAACATAGCACACCTATTTACAATCCCAAACGTGAAAAAGAAATTATAGCGCGCCTGAAAAAACAGGAATTACTATATCTTCCGCAGATCGCAATTGAAGCAATTTATTCTGAACTTTTTGCAATTAGCCGCCATCTTGAATTACCTGAAAAGATCGTTTTTCTTGGGCCAGAAGGAAGTTATTCTCATCAAGCAGCCCGTAAACGTTTCGGTGCGCTCGGTAGTTATCTCCCTCTTAATTCTATTGAAGCTGTCTTTAAAGTATTAGAAAATAAAGAAGCAAAATATGGAATTGTACCGGTTGAGAATAATACTGAAGGCGCAGTGGGTGCAACACTTGACTGTTTAGGTAAAACAGACCAAGTAAAAATCATCGCTGAAATGTATTTAGACATTCATCACGCGTTTGCAACAACACAAGAAGACGTAAAAAAAATAACACGTATTTACTCGCATCCGCAGGGATATAACCAATGCCGTAAATTCTTAGATAGCCATTTCTTGTTAAATATTGAATTTGTCCCCGTAAAATCAACGGCTGAAGCAGCACACTTGGCTAGTATTGAACCAACAACAGCTGCGATTTGCTCACCAATCGCAGCGAAACTAAA
>JAVBQZ010000075.1:0-3699 GCA_031548505.1 Bdellovibrionota bacterium
TCTAATTGGTATCACAATGCAAGAAAAAGGAATTTCAACAGCTCTCTCTGTGAACTTAGAGAAGGCTGATGATTTTATAAATAGTATAGCAGTATAATTTAGTTGATACTGAAAGAGCCACTTCAGCATCAACTAATTTAGTTTCTCTGTGAGAAACATTTTTAAGGGATATTTATACTCATGCTCCGTGAGTTTTCTCCCTTTTCTTTGAACCCTTTTGGAGCATGAGTATAGCGTAGCGTTAGCGGAGCCATATACAAATATACTCCTGTTTATAATATTAAAAGTATCGCGAAGCGATAACTAAACAAGAAAAATATTTGTAAAAACCGAAATCGCTTTATAGGAAAACCCAATTAACAGGAGTATATATATGCAACAAAAAGAAAAAGACTTTCTCTATTCGTTATTTGCTACACCATCGCCATCTGGCTTTGAGCAACCTATTCAAAGAGTAGTTAGTGGATATGCAAAAGATTTTGCAGATGACGTTTATAAAGATGTGCATGGTAACTTAATTGCTGTGAAGAATCCAAATGGAAAAGTAAAAGTTATGTTAGCAGGCCATTGTGATCAAATTGGCATGATGGTGACTTTTGTCGATGATAAGGGATTCATCTTTGTACGCCAAATCGGTGGAATTGATCCAACTGTCGTGCCGGGTACGCGTTTAATTATCCATACTGAAAATGGGCAGGTTCCCGGCATAATTGGCTATAAACCGGTTCATTTGATAAAATCAGAAGAACGTGGAAAAAAATTAGAATTAAAGCAATTATGGATAGATATTGGTACAAAAAATAAAGAGGAAACGCTTAAGCTTGTGAGGATTGGTGATCCGGTAACTTATGAGCTTAGTGTGCAAGAATTACAAAATAATCGTATTACTGCTCCAGCCTGTGATGATAAGGTGGGGGTATTTGTTGTGATGAATGCATTACGTTTGTTTAGCGAATTTATTAAGCCACTTGGTGAGCATGATGTCGCACTTTATGCAGTTAGTACTGTGCAAGAAGAGGTAGGTTTGCGCGGTGCACGTACTTCAAGCTTTGGTATTAGTCCAGTTGCTGGTATTGCGGTTGATGTAACATTTGCTTCTGATGATCCTGGTGTTGATGCTAAAGAAATCGGTACAGTTAATTTAGGCGATGGCCCAGTTATTTCGCGCGGACCAAATATAAATCCAGTCTTAGAAAAGTTATTAATTGCGACTGCTACGGAAAAAGAAATTAAATATCAGTTAGAAGCTGCGCCAGGTGCAACCGGGACTGACGCGAATGCAATTCAAATTAATCAAGCCGGTGTTGCTGCGGCATTAGTTAGTATTCCAAATCGTTATATGCATACACAGGTTGAAACTGTCGAATTACCTGATCTTGAAAATGCTGCGACATTAATTGCTGAAACTGTTGTGCGAATTAATTCGAGCACATCATTTATTCCGTGAGTTAGATTACTGATGCGCTATAAGTCTCTTAGAAATTTTGGGAAACTCACATAGCGCATCATTTATTTTTAGATCTTGCCCCTAAACGCAAAAAACTGTGAAGTGAATCTAGGCTAGAAATACCATTATAAAATTAAAAATTTATGGGGCAGTATAACCGGAAAGATCATTTATATCATCAAGCCAAAGAAGAAGGTTATCGCAGTAGGGCTGCGTATAAATTGTTGGAAATCGATAAAAAATTTGGATTGTTTAGAAGCAAAAATTCAGCGAATGGTAATGATTTAAAAGTAATTGATTTAGGGTGTGCACCGGGGAGTTGGTTGCAAGTAGCGTCTGAAAAAGTGGGAGAAGATGGAATTGTAATCGGAATTGATCGCTTAGAGGTAAAGGAATTTCATCTTGGAGAGGACATAAAAGGTAAGAAATTGCCGATTATTTTTAATGGCGACATTTTGGACGATGCGATGCGTGCTAAAATTATTGAGCAATCGCAAGGTAAAGTGGATGTGATTTTATCTGATATGTCGCCTGATTTGTCGGGGGTATATTTTAAAGACTGTGTAAATTCTGCGGAACTTGTGCAAATGGCTTTTGACATGGCGTACGAAGTTTTAAGACCGGGAGGTAACATTGTGACAAAAATTTTCCCAAGCAATGAAGCTAATGAAATTTTTAAACAACAGCAACCGTATTGGAAAAAACTTTCGCGTCAAACCTTAAAATCCACGCGCTCATCATCAAAAGAAATATATTTTGTGGGCATTGGATTTAATGAATAATTATGCAACATAAATTACCGCCTACATTTTACATTTCTATGGAAAAATTTGTTGTTGTTGGGAGGGGCAATTGTGCATTGTACATTGTGAATTGTACATTGATTTAAATTATGACTTATTTAAAATTTTCAGTCTTATCATCCGGTTCCAAAGCTAATTGTACTTATGTTAGCGATGGGCAGACACATATCTTAATCGATTGCGGCTTAAGCATGCGTGAGACAGAAAATCGTTTAAAAATGATTGGCGTTGATGCCTCTGAAATTAGTGCAATTTTCCTAACTCATGAGCATCGTGACCATGTACAAGGTGTGCTAGCATTTGCAAAAAAATATGGAACGACTGTTTTCGGCACAGAAGGTACGATTTTATCGGCAAAAAAAGTTTGGGCTACGAAAGATATGTATAAAAAGGCGATGCGTAACCCTGAACAATATTTTGTTGGTATTGATCAAGAGATTGATTTCTTTAAGATGTTCAATTGCAATATTTCTTATTTTATTTCCGATGATGAAATTATTTTTGGTGGTTTATTAATTGAACCATTTAGTGTATCGCACGATGCAACTGATCCGGTTGGTTTTAGAATCTCATCCGGAGATGTGCATTTGGCTATTGCAACTGATTTAGGGAAAATAAATCGGCAGGCGAAAAAATTTCTTTCAGGCAATGATATTTTAATTTTAGAAACAAATCACGATACAGAATTATTGTATTCTTCGCCTTACCCATGGGCATTAAAAGAGCGTATTAAAAGCGATATTGGTCATCTTAGTAATCAGGAAGCTGCAACATTAGTTAGTGAATTAAGTAAACAGCCGGATTGTCGTATAAAAGTTTTAATAGGAGCGCACATTAGTGAAAATTCAAATGTGCCGGAACTAGCACTTAATACACTTATTGATGCATGGTCAGGGAGTATTCATAATATGCCGGAAATCTGTATCTCCACAATCCAATCTCCGACTCGTCTTTTCATTGTTTCAAGTGAGAGCGCTGAGTATGAGCAAGTCGCCTGTAATATTTAAGAAAAATATTCTTATAAAGACCTTATATTTTAAGTTTGACATGGAATATAAAATCAAAAGAAAACAAAATAATAGTATTATGTGTATGGTTTGTGGGACTGAGAATGAGTTTAGTTTAAAGACTAGGTTTTATGAACTAGAAAATAATGAGGTTGCTGCTGTGTTTCATACTAAGAATTGGCATCAAAGCTATCCTGGTAGAGTGCATGGAGGAGTTGCTGCTGCGATATTAGATGAATTAATAGGTAGGGCTATCTGTGTTGAAGAACCGGATATGTTTGGGGTTACGGCAGGTCTTTCTATTGAATACAAAAAACCAATCCCCACAGATGTAACACTAAAGGCGGTAGCCAGAATAGTAAAAAACAGTCGTAAAATATATGAGGGGACAGGAGAAATTTTGTCACCAGATGGTATTGTCCTTGCTTCTGCTTGGGGGAAA
>JAVBQZ010000191.1:0-10785 GCA_031548505.1 Bdellovibrionota bacterium
CTATCTTTTAAAACTGATATTCAAGGAAGCTATAAACGATATATCCCTGAGTACGATCTCTCACACCGAACTCTTTTAGGGCGCGGATGTTAAAATTGACTTCGTTGGGAACAATGGCGATAATAACATCAGGGCCAAAGCTGAAAACGCGATCCCGACCATTGTCCGTAGCTTGGCTCCCTGTGGTTTTGGTTACTTCCCAGTTGGCAGCACCAACTATTCCAATAATCAAGTACTCGCTGAAGACGTGAGAGGCGCCGACTTCAAGAACAAAACGATCTCCTGGCGTGACATCATGACCTTTTTTCTTCGTGTTAAACTCATATAACCCGGAAAGGCTCAACAAAGTTGTGGGTTCACAAGTAGGAAAGAACGAACCGGTAATGCGAAAATCATGAGACCAATATCCTAGACCGTTATTGACCGCTCTATTGCTGTCGTAGGAACCTGTCGGAGCCCAAACTCCATACTGAAATGAAGCGTTGTAAAATTTGTTTATATCCCAAGTCAGGTTAGCTGGAACTAAATATAAGTCATTCCAGCCTTTTTTGGTTTTATCAACGCCGATTTGAGTGTTTAGTCCCCCTAAATAAGCGTTTATATTGGTCTTACCGTAATTGGGCAAAACCAAGAAGCTATAGGTAGCACCCAAAACAGGCTCCTTTAAGGAATGGCGAAACAACAATAAGCCCTCAGGTAAGTCAAGATTGAGGTCGACTCCGCGTACATTATCACCATCGCTATTCTTAAGCTTGCTGGTATGGTAGTATACGCCACCCAAGGCAATCTGGGTTTGCCCCTTGGCTGGTGATATAAGATCCCACGGGCCGAACATTCCGCCGGTATAATGGCCTATTTCTCCGGCATCGGCGGACAAGGGACGCAAGACGATAGATGCAAAAAAGGCATATTTAAAAATTCTTTTCATAACTATGATGGTTCTAAATTATTTAGTCGATATTGAAAAAGTGGATTAGCGTCGCTTCGCGACGCTAAAGGAGGTAAAATAACTTTTTTGGTGTAGCTTTATTTAGGAAAAACTAGAGTTACCATAGCGCGGAGTCCCCAGTCTGGACCGCCATCGGGCTTGTCAACATAATAGCGTCCGCCAACAGAAAAACTAACCGGCATAGGACCGATTTTTACGACTTTGGCTACAGTAAGGTTCAGAGGTAGAGTCTCTTCGTTATAATGCCAGTCATAAGTATACTCTGAAGTGAGATTCAAAGACCAAGCATCGGGAAGATGTCTTGTAATAAATGGCTGAACAAAAGTTTGGCTAACATAACCGCGGTCACTATCGCCGGCAAAAGACCAGAGATGGTTAGCCAAGACACCTAAAGTCCAATCTTTTGTCTCTTTTACGACTACGAACGAAGGGCCGGCGCTCCATTTTTCGGAACCCAATTCAGGTTCAGTGGCAGTGGGCACAGATATCACCGGACCAGCGCCCCAAATTAAACCAGGACCACTATTAGGGGTGAAAAAGAATGTTTGATTGAGGTCGCCGAGGCCAGTCTTGCTACTTGTACCAAAATCGCTTTCACTTGAAATCGGAAGAATCGAACGGGAAATCACTTTCCAATTTTCGTTTAAATCGAATGGGATAACCGGCTGAATTTTGAGATAATAGTTTTTACCGGTGTCATTAACACCGCCGCCGTAGTCATAGTTGAACTGAAATGGAACGCTGATGAGGTGAGCAACCGGGTTAGCTAGTTCTTTAGAGATTTTCTCGTTAGAAGAATCAGCAGCGTTTGCAATTCCTACGGCAAAAAAAAATAAAACTGCGGCAGTTTTAATAATTTTCATATTAAGCTCCTATTTTATGGTTTTTATTTTCTTGATGATTTCAAGAGATAGTTGATTCAATAGCTGGTTTTGCTTATTTACGAAATCGCCATAACTGTCACCAAGAGGAGTGTCGATTACAGTGTGTTGGCGAGTTAGAATATTGCCTTCTTTGCCATAAACAGTCCACCAGGCGTCAAGTTTGGCTCTATCATTAAAACGGCCATCAAATTTGTTAAGTTCAACCACAACTGTATAATTGTAGTCGCGACGAATGGAGTTCATCGGTTTGGCCATGCCGTTTTTCATATAATTTGACATGTTTTCGGCTAACACGCGCTGAACAGAATCGGATAACGGCTCAGCCCAGCGGTTAAATTCTGACATATCGAGTTCGGAATTGTCCTTGGTAGTTACGATCTGCGGACGTTCAACGTAGCCGGCAACGGCAACTGTATCAATACCTATGGTTATTTTACGATTGTCAACTATTTCGGTTTCGTTGGCAATGGCTTCAAGGGTATAAAATTTTGATTCAGGCGTGACGCCACAGGCGACCACAAGTATCAAACACACAGTGAATAGTAATTTTACTTTCATAATCAATATCCTTTCTTTCCTTTGATAAGCGCCTCAGGGTGACGCTCAATGTAATCACCAAAATTGTTCAGAGATCTTGCGGCCTCACCAACATCCTTGATGGCGGAATTCAAATTGTTGATAACGCCACTTATGTCGCCGGTATTGGCAATGGTTTTATTCAGACTGTCGACAAGCTTAGTGGTTTCGGCCAAGAGATCATTAAAGTGAGCCAGACTTTCTTTGATCGGCAGATCCTGTAGATCCTGTGATAAAGCGCCAAACGATGAAATCACGGTCGGAATCTCCAGATGGACATTGCGACCTTTGAAAACCGCGGGTTGATCATCAGTAACCATAGTTAACTCAACCATTAATTGACCTGTCAAAAAATTCTGCGTTGCCAAACGACCTCGTAAACCTCTTTCTATCATGCGATCTAAAAGTTGTCTGCGATTGAGAACCTCATGACGTGTGTCATCATACCGCTTTATCTGCGTGGAATCTATTTTTACATAAACCGGTGTTTTGAAAACGAGATTGTCAACATCAACCAGCATGTTTACTCTGACGACGCGCCCAAGTTCTACTCCACGCAAAACCACTGGAGCACCCACGCTCAGACCTTTGACCGATTCATCAAAGTATAAAACTACCAAGTCTTCGTCTTTAACAAAGAACTTGTCGCGAAGAAATATGGCCATAAAACTCAAAAATAGGACTACGCCCATAAAAGTAAAAAGACCTATCATTTTTTTGTTTGGAGTTTTGCTCATTTGTCTTTGGCTCCTCTAGTTAAAAAGTTTAAGACCGTATCATTAGGTGGATCTTTTAGCAAATTTTTCGGATTGCCATGAGCTATAGCCGTTTTGCTTTCGGCATCTAGGAAGATGGAATCAGTGCCAATGGCAAAAATAGAGGCTAGTTCGTGAGTAACAACCACAATCGTTGTGCCCAGACTTTGGCTAATTTCGATAATCAAATCATCAAGCAGTTTGGCGCTGATCGGATCAAGACCCGCTGACGGCTCGTCAAAGTATAAAATCTCTGGGTCGAGCGCCAAAGCACGAGCAAGTCCGGCACGCTTTTTCATACCGCCACTAATCTCAGAGGGGTAAAATTCTTCAAACCCGGCAAGTCCGACTAATGCTAGCTTCAACGACACCAGTTCATCAATGTCTTTTTTGCTATACTTAGTGTATTGTTGCAGTGGCAGGGCAATATTTTCCTTTAAGGTCATGGAGCTGAACAATGCGCCACTTTGGTATAGAATACCATTGCTCTGCATGATGGACTTTTTGGTTTTTTCATCTGAGCTCCAGAAATCAACATCATTGATGATAATACTGCCTTTCTGTGGTTCTTTTAACCCTATCATGAGTTTTAACAAGCTTGATTTTCCGCAACCACTACCACCCATGATAATGAAGACAGAGCCATTGTTGACTGTGAAGTCGAGGTCCTTCATAAGAACAAAGTCACCGTATTGAATATCGAGGTTTTTTACTTCAATCATATATTAAAGACCTCGCAGAAAATAGTGATTATTGCGGTAGCGACAATTATCCAAACAATGGAATAAACCACTGCACTGGTGGTGGCTTTGCCGACGCTGTCTGCATCACGACCGCATTTGATACCATAATAACAACCACAAAGAGCTATTATGCAACCAAATACGAAACCATGAGATAAACCAACTAGAAAGTGACTTATGTTTAAAGCGTTTAGGGTTGTCTCCCAGTATTCTTGCGGGGCTAAATCAAGCATCAATATGCCCACAGCAGCACCACCTAAAATGCCAATCACATCCGAGAAAACTGTCAAAAGCGGCATCATAATCATGAGAGCCGCCATGCGCGGTAGAAGTAAAAAATCAACTACCCGGATACCCATAGTACTAAGCGCGTCAATTTCTTCATTGACCTGCATAGTGCCGATGGTGGCGGCATAACTGGAGCCG
Source organism: Bdellovibrionota bacterium (assembly GCA_031548505.1). Classification (GTDB taxonomy): domain Bacteria; phylum Bdellovibrionota_C; class UBA2361; order SZUA-149; family JAITKM01; genus JAITKM01. The sequence continues at coordinate 4,334 of JAVBQZ010000191.1, forward strand.
GTACGACCTGCAATTATGATGCCGGTCATAACCGCGCCCATAACGCGAACCATAGCAATAGCAACAAGACTGGCGACATAAATCTGCGCGCCGAACATTTTTAGCTGTAAGGCACCAACAAAACCAAAGATCAAACCGACCATAAAGCTTATCAGTGCGACAATAGAAAATGATTTATAACTGCAGTCCTCAAGTGCAAACTGAAAATCAATTGGACGCATGACAGCGCGGCGGGTTATGAGCCTCCCTAGGGATGATAGTGCGTCTAAAATGAAATCAAGACCAGAGTTGAAAGATGTATAAGCGCTGATGGTTGAATCACCAAGTTTTTCAAGAAAGGTTGTTTTGTTTTTGACAGATGTGGTTGGCTTACGATCGACTTTAAAAGCTAGATCAATCAGACTTTGCAGGCCTTCGGGCAATGCGGACAAGTCAACACTGATGGATTTTTGCTTTGCAGTTTTAATGGTTTCAAAAAGAATTATAACTAGACTTGAGTCCCACTTTTTGAGATTTTTTGCAGTAACCGAAATTCTTTTTAAACCGGATTTAAGATATTGAGCAAAGAGTTCTTCCTTAAGGGCGTCATTATCATACAAAAGATAATCGCCTTGCAAAGATAGCTCAAGATGATCCTTATCTATCCAAGAATAATTCAAATTTTCATCCATAACAATCACTTATCAGTTTATTCTACCTATACCACAGCATATTTTTTCAATTTCTAGCTATGATTGTGCTATGTGAATGAAAAAAAACTTGCATTGGGTGAAAAAATATCGTAGTCGCGCCGGACTTTTTTGTTGGAGCAGTCGCCAAGTGGTAAGATACCAGTTTTTGGTGTCGAAATTCGTTGATTCGAGTCCAGCCGCCCCAGCCATCATTATTTATATAAAGTAAAATCTATATAAAGTCTATACAAAGTAAAATTGTTTATTAAACTTTAGAGGTCATTGTGGAAGCAATCGAAATAAATATCGAAAGCAGGGCTATTGCTGGCTCTGTTGCAAATAAAAAATTACGTTCTACTGGTAAAATTCCTGGCGTTGTTTATTCTCAAGGGAAGGCGCCGATAAATATCGTAGCAAATTCAATTCATTTTCATAATACTTTGAAAGGCGTGCCATTAACGCACCTTTTCAAGTTCGTTAGTGATAATAAAGATCTTAACGGTAAAGTTGCTTTGGTAAAGGATTTACAAATTAATCCCGTAAGACAGGAGATTATACATTTTGATTTTTATGAAATTCATAAAGGACAAAAAGTTACAATCGTTGTCCCAGTTGTTTTAACTGGTGAACCGGCAGCTGTAAAATCACGTGACGGAATTTTAGCTCAATCATTATTTGAAATTACAGTTGAATGCTTACCAACCGCAATTCCAGAAGAAATTGCTCTTGATGTAAGTGCACTTGAACTTGGCACCTCTTTGTTTATTAAGGATTTAAAAGTCCCTGAAGGAGTACTTATCAAAGATTCTGAGAAATTAAATATTGTAACTTTGACCGCTGTTTCTGCTGAGGAAGAAAAAACTGTGAGCGATGCAAATGCTTCCGCTAAACCTGCTGCTGATACAAAAGCACCTGCTACAAAAGCAGCACCTGCTGCGAAAGCACCTGCTGCGAAAAAGTAATTTTTAAGATGCTTGCAATAATTGGACTTGGTAATCCTGGTCAAAAATACAACAAAACACGGCACAATGTTGGTTTTGATGTGTTAGATATTTTTTACGAAGAACAGAAGATTGTCGGTACGTTTCAGGAAAAATTTAATTGCCTATATTTGAAAGTAAAAATTCACAACGTTGATGTACTTTTAATAAAACCACAGAAATTTATGAATTTAAGTGGGCAAGCAACTAGGCCGCTATTAGATTTTTTTAAAATTGATACGAGTGGAATTTTAGTTATTCATGATGATTTGGATTTGCAAGTTGGGCAACTACGAATTAGAAAAGGTGGGTCAGCTGGTGGGCATAATGGTGTGCAAGATTTAATTACAACACTTGGAACTGCAGATTTTTGCAGGCTACGCGTTGGAATAGGGAAACCTGTAAATAAAGAAATTGAAATAGTATCCTGGGTGCTAGGATCTTTTCAAAAAGATGAAAAAGAAAAAATTGATGATGTACTTAAACGTGCGTCTGAGGCAACTAGTCTTTGGGTAAAAAACGGTTTAGAAGCTACTCAGAGACAGTTTAATTAGAGTTGATGCTAAAAATAGATTTGCATCGCGAAACGATGCAAATGTTGATATAAAAAATCTAACAAACGAAGAACAAAGTGAGTTAGATTTTTTATCTCGGCATAATTAAGAGAGATAAGATGACTTTTTCAGTATCAGCTAATTAGTGTTTTTCTTTGAATTTTTCTTGCAAAATAATATGGATAAGAGTATGGGGCGCGCCCTTTTCGTCTTTCCGCGAAATTTTTGTAATCATATATTTTTTAGTTAGTAGATTTTTTTATGGAAAATAGTAAATTTTATGAAACGATAATCGTTTTCGATGCTAGTTTAAACGAGACAACAATTAATAGCGAAATTGCGAAAGTTGAGACAATTATTAAAACACACGGCGGTTCTATCAAATTGAAATCAATCGCAGGACGAAAAAAACTCGCTTATAAAATTAATCATAAGGAATTCGGATTTTATGTTTTATTAATCCATTCCGGCGATAGCACAATGTGCTCTGACCTTGAACGTCAATTTCAAATTAGCACTTCAGTTCTCAGACATCTTGTCGTCAAAAAAGATAAATACGCTCCTGATGGTGATTTAGTGCTTGATGATAGCAATGTTGAATCATTGTTGGATGAGAACATAGATATCATCGAGGAAATTGTTGAAGAAGAAATTACTGCTGTTGAGGCTTAAGTAATTGGAAAATTTTATTTTTTATTAAACCTTATTTTCTCTGCGAAAATAAAAAAAATTCGCATAAAAAAAACAAAGAGATTAAAATTTTTGTAGAAGGTTTATATTTTTTAGTTTAGTTATGGATATTATTTTAACAGAAGATATTGCTGGTCTTGGTGACTTAGGCGAGCAAGTAAAAGTTAAACCGGGTTATGCTAAAAACTATCTTATTCCGCGTGGTTTTGCTATTGCAATGGGAACAAGAAACGCTAAAGCATTAATGCATGCAATAAAGCAATTGGATGCAAAAAAGAAACAACAGAAAGGTGAGGCGCTTCTTAAAGCAAATTCTTTGGAACAGCTAGTTATCGAATTAACATTAAAGGTTGGGGAATTTGGTAAAGTCTTTGGCGCAATTCATGCTAGAGATATTGCTACCACACTTGAAAAGTTAGGGCATAATGTTGATAGACGTCGTGTTGTTTTACCTGAGCCAATTAAGAAAATTGGTGAACACAAAGTTAAAGTTAAATTACATTCTGAGGTCTTTGCTGATGTAAAAGTTAATGTCTTGGCTTTATCTGCGCAAGAAAGTGACATTACAAAAGCGGCTGAAAATTTGAAAAATAAGTTAGAAACTAATAAATCAAGAAAAAAGAAAGGTGAGAAAGATGCCTAAAGTAAAATCACATCGCGGTACAGCGAAAAGAATCATTAAAACAAATAGTGGCAATTTAAAAAGAGGATGCGCGGGGAAACGTCATATCCTGACGAAAAAAACTACCGCTCGTAAGAGAAGGTTACGTCAAGGGGCTGGTGTTGATTCTGCCAATTTAGGGCAAGTATTACGATTGTTACCTTATTAAATTTTTAAAAACAAAAATATTTGAAGGCTTATATGATTGTATCATATAGCCTTTTTCATTTAATTAGTGAATTATGAGAGTTAAAAGAGGACCTAAAGCACGACAACGCAGAAATAAAATTTTAAAATTAGCAGAAGGCTTTAGAGGGCGTTCTAAAAACACAATACGTCAAGCGCGACAACGCTTAGAAAAATCGTTGTGTTATACATATAGAGATAGACGCCAAAGAAAAAGACAAATGCATGGTATTTGGATTGTGCGTTTGAACGCTGCCGCTAAATTAAATGGCATTAGTTATTCACGGTTAATTTCTGCACTTAGAACATCTAAAATTGACTTGAATAGAAAAATTTTAGCTGATTTAGGAGCATTGCATCCGGAAGTTTTTACGAAAGTAAAAGAAGTTGCAGTCGCTCAGCAGAAATAAGAAATAATACATATTTGACACTGAAAAAGTTGACATCTCTCTCTTAGGATGCCAACTTTTTCAGTGTCAACTGCATAGTTCTCTCCCTAAGGCAAGGAAGAGGAAAACATTTTGCCTAGCAATTAGCGAAATGTTTGAGGTAGCTTTTGCAACTAACTTTTTAGCATTAACCACCTCTGATTTTTTTATTGTCATTATGGATCGTAAAGCTATAAATGCTGATGATAACCTTTCATCAGCGCATTGTTTTTCTGATGACGTTTCGCCAAACATCCCCTCTAATCGCGTAATTGATATTTCTTTATCTACAATAAAAAAAATTAACGCTGAATATTTGGAAGAAATTAGTACTTTAGAGCAGATTTCTTTTCCTAATCGTTGGTCAAAAAATACCCTACACAGCGCCCTTGATAATCAAAATAATTTTTCTTTCGGCTTATTTATAGAAGATAAATTAGTTTCAGTTGTCCTTGCAGCATTAATTTTAGATGAAGTGAATATAATTAACGTTATGACTTCACCAGAATTTAAACAACGTGGTTATGCAAAGAAATTACTCCAAACTGTTATAGCCGAGGCAAGAACATTAAACGTAAATTCATTTTTTTTAGAGGTACGCCAAAGTAATTTACCGGCATTACGTACATATAAATCCGTTGGTTTTAAAGAATTATCTATTCGTAAAGACTATTATCAATCACCATTGGAAGATGCAATTGTGATGTCTTTGCATACGACTGAGCGATGAGACATAAGGCGAAGGCACATCAGCAAAATCTCAAGAGCGCTAAAAATAAACAGTACAATTCTAATAATAAGAAAATAAATCCAAAAACAAGTTCAGTAGGTGCTAATCAAAAGGATATTATTGAAATAGATTTTCATGGTTTGTTCGTGCGCGATGCCATTGAACTTTTAGAAAATACAATTAATCGTGCATTAATGGACGAAATTGGGCAAATAAATATAGTTCATGGATTTGGGACAGGGAAAATAAAAGAGGCAGTTCATCAATATCTGAGTGAATCAAAATATATCAGCGCATTTCGTCTTTCCATAACGAACCCTGGCGTAACAATTATATATTTGTGATGAATTAAGAAAGCGCGCCAGTGTCTCTAAGTTTTGCACCCATTCCACCGCCTTTTCCTCTTCTCCCTTGTTTTGTTCCTACGAGTTTATGGAATTCATTTGCATAAGCTTCAGGTAAGCTTAATGTTGCAGCAAGCGCGTATTCGCCTATAATTAACGAAGGAGCGACGAGTGAATTCGAAATCGCCGACGAAAATAAAGAACCATTATTTACGGAAAATCTTAAGGCAGGTGATAAACCAAGCGATGCTGGCATTTTAAGAGATGATAATGATGTTGTAGTCGCCTTTGTTAAGCCTGTTGAAAGCCCAGCAGCAATGCCTTTAACTATATTTAGCACCATATTTTAATTCTTTAACTATACTCTTATTCCAACAGTAATTTAATTTGTGATGGTAATAATTTGTTGATTTCATTTTTATTACACAACAAATCAGCGCCGGAAAGCAATAAATCAATTTCTGACTTAGCGCAGCCGGCAGTAATCATAATAACTGGAACATTGGCGTATTTTTCTTTTAAACGCAAACTCTCAATAAACTCTGGTCCGCTAACATCCGGCATCATAACATCGCAGACAATCACATCTACATCTGACTTTTCCAAACATTCCATCGCCTCTTTGCTACTGTCGGCACAAGTCACATTGTAATCTTTGCTTTCCAATAAAAGGCGAATGAGGGTCAGATGATCCGGATTATCATCGACTAGTAGTATTTTGTTATGGTTTAAACTATCTGATTTGTGCTTTATATCCTTTGACATAATTTTACTTCTAATAATTTAATAATTTATTAACTATAAATTAATTTGTTTTGTAAAAATTATGTCGTCACTTATTAACGCAGACTTTAATACAATTTTAAAAAGTATAATAATTCAGTATAGTTAGTGATTAAAAGTGGGAGATAGGAGAAGCACTCGTTTTGAGTTCTAGCCAAGAAATTAGAGTAAGAAAAAGGTGGTGTTAATCATGAACAATAAGGTGAATCCAAACTGAACATTGCGTAGATCACGGCAAAATTAAAAATAATCTTACACGTTAACACTATCTGACTTCCAATGATCTAAACTAGAGCTAGGCATGTCATCAGAGTTAAGAGGCGATCTTCTAAATAATGTTATAGATTCATTATTAGATGCTAATTAACACCACCACCGCAGAGCATATCTGTTTTAAAATTTTTGTCATCTTTTTATTTTTTTAT
>JAVBQZ010000136.1:0-9827 GCA_031548505.1 Bdellovibrionota bacterium
TTATAATAATCGCCTCCTGTCCCACGTCTTAGTTCTTCAAGCTCGCGTCGTTGTCGTTCAATCTCTTGTTGTTGTTCTAGCTGACGTTGTTCAAGTTCTGAACGTTTATTGTCTTCAGCACCAATTCCATAACCTACAAGCGAACCACCGAGCGCCCCAAGTCCTGCGCCAATTGCAACACCTCGTCCTGCGTCACCAGTAGCGGCTCCAACTATCGCTCCTGTACCAGCTCCAAGCACCGTTCCAATACCCGCACTTTTAAGCGTTGTATTTGTTGTTTGATTGTCCGTGCAGCTCGTTAAAAATAAACCACCAATTAAAGTTAATATAATTTTATTTGAATATTTCATTATTGTTCTCCCATGTTTAAGACAAACATTCTTGCCTGTTCTATAAATAATTCAAAGATAAGAAACGAAGGTGAAATTAAATTTCACCACGCACTAATCATCGCCATAGTCGAGTTTGTATGGTTGCTCGGAAAATTGTTTTCCTTTTTCGCCATCACCACGACCACGCATTATGTTTGGAACTTTCACTGCGGTATTTACGCCTTGTAATGTATTTAACTCCTTTAACTTAGGAATTGCGCCTAGAATACTTACACCTACCGAAGACTGGGGCGCAAAAAATCGTTGTTGAAAATCTACCATCTCGCCGGTATTAACTAACAAATGCCTTTTTAAATTGATATCTATACCTTCTCCCGCATTTTTATACGTTTCGTAATATATCTTGAAAAAAGGCAAATTAAACTTCGCGCGACCTTTCGCAGGGGAACCATCAAACTTAAACCAAGAACGACTACAAGGATCGTACAAGTCAGTATCTTGCATACTTAAATCGCAACCCATTATTGATGATTGCATACTCATAGCTGCCCACCCTCGTTCTTCATCAAAGAAAATTAAAAGCTGTTTGTCACGCAAGTAAGTCATAGGGTTAAGTAGATAACGGACTTCACCAATATCTAAAATATTGGACTTTACAACGAATGGTTTCTCGTATGATGATTTAATTGTAGTAATAAAAATGAAAATACAAGTAATTAGAACGGCTACAACTATTAACGAGTTTGCGACTAAGTGTTCATTCAAAATTTTATTATCTTTTGTAACCATAATCCCAAGCACATAGCATTTCAAGATATCCCTTACAATGCCTTCGTTATTACTTAGAATTCAATTATATATTTTTCTTAAAGATATATAAAACTACAAAATATTATAATTACCTAAAATCATTAAATAAATTTGTATGCAAAAGCCATCTTTTCTGCTTAATGTTAAAAAAATACTAATTATCAAGTTTTACCCCCTTTAAGTCGTCTTACTTATTACATAATGTACCAACTATTAATCGCTACATGACGATGTCGAAAACCGCAAAGGGCAAAAAAAATACTAATGAATTTATCTCACTCCGTGAGAAACAATATGCTCTTGCATTAGAAGCTGAAGCGACCAACGGTAAAAATATTCTTTCACAGACCGAGATTGACGAATTAATTATTTCCCATCTGGAAAAGGCAGAAGCAATAGGATGGAAATTGCTACGTTCATGGCATGTTCGTTTAGACGTAGATGAATTTAAGAGTGTTATCGGGCTTTCATTATCGGAAGCAGCAATACGGTTTGACCCATCTAAAAAGGTATCATTCACCACTTTTCTTTTTTATTATTTACGCGGCTCTCTTATTAAAGAAATTTCTCGCTCTGTAAAAAATTCGAAGGAATCGTTTAAGATTGGCCTGCCCAGTAGTGTGTTAAATAAGGATTCTACCGATAATACCGTAATTGAAACCAATCTCAAAAAGAATTTAGGTGATGATCAAAGTAGTCCTGAAAACGTTTTTTACAAAGCACAATTAGAACAATTCTTTAAGGCAGTATGCGCCGAATTGAGCGATTTAGAGCAGGATATAGTTTTTAGAAACTTGATGGACGATATTCCATTAAAAGATGTTGCAGTTGAGTTGAAACTTTCACGATGTTATGTATCGCGTACTAAACGTAAGGCATTAGATAAATTACAGCAAATTATGTCATCTAATCCATTACTAATGGAATTGTTATTTGATAAATCTAAGAGCGGTGAATTTGATATAGCGATTTTAAAAAGTAGTGATGACGACGAAGATAGCAATTAGTTGATACTACTAACCCCCATCCATAAACAAGAAACACATTCGACAAATCCATTTATTGGAATTAAGAGTATTTATGAAAATTATATCCGGAAAATTTAAGGGTAAAGAAATTTGTAGCCCACAACGTGGAGCAGTACGCCCAACTATGTCTGCAACAAAAGTTTCGCTATTTGCAATATTAGAAAATTTAACTGATTTCACAAATACGCGTATTCTTGATTTATACGCAGGTTCAGGCGCGCTTGGTTTTGAATCCTTATCACGTGGAGCAAGGCATGTAACCTTTGTTGAAAATAATAAAAAAATTACTGAATGCATTTATAAAACTGCAAAATCATTGTGTCTTGAAAAAAACCATGAATATAAAATTGCTTGCATAAGCGTGGATAGATTTGTTGAAAAATCTACAAAATATGAAAACGATAACGAAAAGTTTGATATAATATTTAGTGATGCTCCATACATATCTAATGTTTTAAATGGAGAAGCTTTAATAAAAAAAATATTGGCAACAAAAATTTTTACTAAAGAGGCTATTTTTGTAATTGAAACTCCTAGCGATATAGGAATGCCTGAAATCATAGAAAATAAATGTAATAATACAGTTGCAACTATATTTAAAACAAGAAAATTCGGAAATACTTCAGTTTATTTTTATAGTCTTTTCTAGCTATTGTAATATAATTTCAATTATATTAGATAATCGCGCGATTTTTATGTTTTATAAGTCATTCATTTCAAATGGCGTGTAGTTTCTGCTTAAAAATCGTCTATTGAATATTAACATGAAAGGCGTGGAGTATTTCTATCAATTGATAAGTAATAATGACTACTTCCGCGTTTTTTCTATATCTTATGGAGATGGGAAATGGAGGATAAAAATTCTTTTCCAAAATGTCAAAGTTGTAATGATGGTGTATTAATCCCACTTTCTGACTACGGCCAGGATGGAGCAACTGTTACATATAAAGCATGGGCTTGTACAAACCCTAATTGTGGCTTTTCTTTAAGAATTGATAAAGGTGAGGTCACTTACGGGAAGAAAATTCAACCGAAAGCATAGTTTGAATTTTAGAACTCAGAGTTAAGGGTTTTAGATTTGATAAACTCTTAACTCATAATTTTTTATATTTAAAATCACCGATAATCTAAGAAAATACTTTTTTCTCTCAATCATCAAATCACATCACAATAAATTTTCTAGAAAAACTTGTCTAAATTAGCACAACTAAATCATTGACGATTCAACTCTTCACAACCACTTACACAAACTTTTTCTTCTGTTACAATTCCACCACAGATACGGTAACAATTATTAAATGGCGCCTCACAGACTTTCAAATTCATCTCGCAATTAGCTTTATAACAACTAGAGCTAACATCCATATCTCTTAAACAATCACGATATTCCTTAGAAGAATATTTATGGCGCTTTAAGCAACTGTTTTGGACTTCTTTTCTATGATATTCACAATTTTCATAGTCTCTATCTGCTCTATCCTTGCACCTATCAAGATCGTCCAATTGTCTCTCCTCACAATAGGTACGAGTTTTATTACAATCTGTAATACAGTCTATTCCAGATTTACTTTTCGGCGGGGTGTAAATATAGTTTGTGTGATAAACTGGACCACAACTATATAAAATAAAAGTGGCCGCTAGCATTAAAAATAAATTATATTTTCTCATCTTTTGTATTTTTTATTATTATACAGAATATCTAATATAACTACGCATCTTTGCTTAGCATAGAAAAGTAAATATTAGAAAGCACCTATCTAGGTTTGCACTAAAAACATCCACAAACAACTCTTATCATACAATCTATATGACCTTTATTGTAACACTAATAGCTTTAACAATTTGGTACTAAGTAAACTTTTAGTAATTTTCTAATAAATTACCCCAATCCCAATCCAAATGAATGCGCACGTTTTGTTGCGTGAACATATCCTTCTTCCAACAAATAATTTATTTTATTCTCCAAAACGCCAAGGGGTAGTGGTTCAAGGCGTTTTAAAATTGAAGCAGGTAAGTCGTCTGCTTTTATTGTATATTTAATTTTTTGTATGTCTGGCCACCAGTTCCAATATGAGCTTGCATTGACCTCGTTCGGATGATTCTCCAAATTAATTAAGAAATTTTCAATTTGTTCACGTGCTATCTCGGTTTCCGTTTTTTCAACGAAGCCATTTATTTTTGTCTCAATTTCATTTGAAAGTTTCTTCAATTTGTTTGAATGAATCTTTTGTAAATTGCTCCTAAATCGGCGAATTTCTAACATAATCTCATCTTTCCCACGACCGCGTAATAAAAATGATAAAAATGGCTCATGTTCAAGATGTTCAATTAATTTGTTGATTACAGCCACAATAAATATATTTAGTTTTGATACTTCTTTGCCATTTTGTAAAATGCAAATTTGATCAATATTGTCAGCTAAAAATGAAGTTTTATTATTTGCATAAATTTCCTCCATCTCAGCCGGTATCTTCCCGGCAAAAAGTTGGGAGATAAAATAAATACTATCTGACCAAGAAGAAATTAATTTTTCCCAAGTTGTAGAATCCCATTCGTTAAATAAAATTTCAATTTTACTTGTTTGACCATTGTCAGTCTGAACTTTACAGGCAACGCGCCCAGTAATCACCAAAAAATCAAGCACTTTTATCTTTTTTAAGTTTCCATCTTCATCTGCAAAAAGCCTGCAATTCTCTGGTGTATCAAAAATTTCAACAAATTTACGTGTATACCAAGTATGACAACTCGCGAACAAGGGCGAATCATTATTATTAAGTTTTGATACCGATTTTCCCAATGAAAGTAATTTAACCATAATGTTGTTATAATTTAAATTTAAAGTTCGTCATCAAAATCAACCGGTGCTTGTGTCAGACGCAATAAATCATGCAATTCATCAGTTGATAATTCTGTTATAAAGTTTTTAGTAGAACCAATTATACTGTCTGCTAAATTTTTCTTATTTTTTGACATTTCCGCAATACGTTCTTCTAGTGTACCGCGACAAATAAATTTACGAACTTGTACATTACGTTTTTGGCCAATTCTAAACGCGCGGTCAGTTGCTTGATCTTCAACTGCTGGATTCCACCATTGGTCAAAATGAACAACCTGATTTGCTTCAGTCAAATTCAATCCCAGACCACCAGCTTTCAACGACAAAATAAAAATTTTATGATTTATTTCTTCAGTTGGGTTTTGAAAACGAGTCACCAATTTATCTCGCGCAGCTTTACTTAAACCACCGTGTAGAAATAAAATTTCAAGCCCTAATCGTTCTTCTAAATATTTTTTCAACAAATGACCCATTTGAGCAAATTGTGTAAAAATTAAAACTTTATCTTCGGTTTGTAGAAAACTTCCGAGTAGTTCTTCTAAACGATTTAATTTACCTGAATTAGCAGAGATTTTTTCTGGTAAAACAGAACTTAATTCTGGGTGATTGCAGATTTGTTTTAGTTTTGTAATTGTAGAAAGTACTAAACCTTTACGGTGTATTCCCGTTGCTTCATCAATTTGAGGAAATAAAGAACTTAAAGTATTTTCATATAATTTTGCCTGCTCCTTTGTTAAATCAATATATTCGATCATCTCTAATTTTTCAGGCAAATCATCGATAATTTTTGGATCTGTTTTTACTCGGCGTAAAATAAATGGTGAAATTATTTTATTTAAATTTTTTGCTACTTCTTGATTTTGATAACGTTCAATTGGTACAGCAAAACGCGTTCTAAAAGACGAGATAGTTCCAAGATAACCAGGATTTAAAAAATCCATAATTGACCATAATTCTTCCAGATGATTCTCCATTGGAGTACCAGTAAGCGCGATTCTTTGGCAGGATGATGAACGTGTCGAAGTATGCATTTGTTTATCAACAAGTTTTCTAATGCTTTGTGTTTGTTTTGTTCCGAGATTCTTTATGCTCTGAGCTTCATCTAAGGCAATACGTCCCCAATTTACCTTGCTAATAAATTCTTCATCACGAAAAGCAAGTGCATATGTAGTAAGAATCACATCTGTATCTTTGATACACTTGATAAAATCATCCCCAGATAATCTGGTTGATCCGTGATGTAAATATGGTTTTAAGGCTGGAGCGAAAGTAGCAAATTCATTAATCCAGTTATTAAGAGTGGACATTGGTACAATGAGAAGCGTTGGATCGGTTAATTTGCCTTCCTCTTTCTCTTTAAGTAAAAATGCTAAAAATTGAATTGTTTTTCCAAGCCCCATATCATCGGCAAGACAACTCCCCATACCAATTGAACTCAAAAAATGGAGCCAAGACATTCCATCTTTTTGATACGGGCGTAATTCTCCAATAAATTCTTTAGGTTGTTCTAATTTTTCATAATCCCCATTACTTGAATCTAGTAAAGCATTTAACCATCCCTGTGCAGTAAAGTCCATTATTGGAAGCAAAGCTTCATCTGAAATTAAACCATTACCTAGTCTTAAAGCTTCAGAAATCGTTAACTGTTTTGCTGCCCCATTCTCTTCTAAAAATTCTTTAGTACTTTTAATTTTTTCTTTATCAACTTCAATCCATGTACCATTAATATTTATAAGTTCATCTTCATTATCTACAATCTCTTTAAATGCTTCAAAATCAATCTCTGTTTCACCAGCCATGATTTTCCATGAACAATTTATCAATTGATTAGCTGAGAAAAACGATTTATGCCCTTTAGTTATCAACTGATTTTGCAACGCCTCAATATCAAGTTTCAATCCCAGTTTATGTTTAGGATTAGTCCACCAGGTAGGCAAAATAATATGGAATCCTGTATTTTCCAAGATAGTAGCTGCTTGCCGTAAAAATAAATACGCTTCGGCAGACGTAATAGTTGCATTAGCAGGAAAAGCTTCCATTAATGAACGTTTTAATGGTGTAAAAATTCCACAAGCAGTTCCGAGTGAATTTAAGAAAAAATCCTCTATTTCCTCATAGGAATAATCCAGCGACTTTAAAACTTCCGATGTACCACTCCAAATTTGCTCAGGGAAAATCAGTTTATTTTTATTGTTACTTGTAGTTAGGAAAAAGTTCAACGTCCATGTCTTATTAATTGGAGTGAATTGTTCTGTTGTAGGTAATACAGTACTTGTATTAGGGGCAATTAATTCAAACCCAGTGATTAGTTCTGTTTTTTGCGAATCAGAAAGCAGGCGCTGGCTCCAATTCTTTAACTGATTATTTAAAATTTGAAGCTCCAATTCAAGAGCTGGTTGATATGCTTTATCCTGGCTCGGATTTGTTAGGTTTTTTAGCCATTCTAAAGCTACCATTGTAGAGGGAGAAGCAGCATTAGTACTAATGTGAGGCAAAAAACTATGGCGTCTTAAAAAGTTTTTTATAAGAGCATCTCCAACAACTGTAATAAACGATTCGACCATATCTTGCACTACCATATTATTAGTCGCTGTTTGCACATATCCTTTACAAATCGGTGGGATATCTTTCTTTAAAATTGCTAGACGTTCTTTATCGTAACTATCGTTAATAATTATATGCCAATGTGATTTATATTTATCCACAATGCCAGGTAAGAATTTACCAGATGCAATTAATTCAAGTATAAATTTTGTGACTTCAAGCCAAAATAGAACTGACTTATCGAATTTAAAATTCGTAGGCATGTCAGATAAATTCGACGGAAAGTTAGTTAAAAAACAAGCAGTAGAAAATGGATTAAAGCATGCGGTATTAATAGACCATTTACGCATTTCTAGGTCAGTTGCATTTTCTATATTGCGTGATGAGATAAAAAGGGGAGAAACAAATGGGCCATATTTATCAGAGGGTACAAATAATTCAGAAATTTTATAAAAATCTGCGGGAAATTCTAATAATTCGAGGTCAAGTTCAATTTGCTTTTGTGAGCAGGTAAATGGATGAAAAAGCGAATTATCTAATGAGTCAAAAGTTGTTAATGCAGTTTCTTTTTCTTGTATAGTTGCATTCTGAATTTCAGATAAAACCAAATAGCCATTTATGTCCCAACTAGCTTGAAAAACTTTCATGATTTAAAATTAAGATAGATAAGCAAAAAAGGCAACGTTACAATATCTTTATAACGTTGCCTTTTTGACTTGATTTTTAGCGCGCAGACGCTAACATATTTTTATTCTTATTGGAAGAGGGGAATGCAGATATGTTCTACTATATTATAGTGGCTAGGAATGATAATTGAGGCAATCGTTTCAATCACTTTGAGACATTTTTATTATTTATATAGTTAGGAAAAATTGGTATTATAAAATCAATTTTTTCACTCTTGGTAAAAATTGGAGCCAAATATCTTTTAAGTTTTGATAGGTAAGTTTTTCTTCTACTTCGTCAATATCAACCCAAATAAGTTCATGTACAAGATTCGCATCAAAAACTCTTGTACTTTTACCCTTATCAACTGCAAGAAACATACGGACAATACAAAGACCCTCGTTCGAATCTGGGCTAATGTAATTACCGTTTATATATAAATCTGAATTTTGAATTTCACAAATACGCCCCGTTTCTTCTTCAATTTCTCGTATAGCACATTCATAATAGTCTTCTCCTTTTTCTACGTGCCCTTTGGGAAAAGAATAATCATTTAATTCATCGCGGTAAATTAAACCAATCTTTTTTTGTTTTATATTAACAAGTACGCATCCTGCTTTATGTGTTTCTATCATACTGTTTTAAAATTCTAAAAAACGTTCGTCTCCATCCTAACTATATAGACCTTGTCGCCAAGCATATAGGAGTGATAATTGGATGAGAAATAAAAAGGTGAGAATAGCAAAAAAACCATTCCAACCAAATTCTGCTACATTGATTGCCCAAAGGTAAAGCAAAGAAAATCCAATATCAAAAATAATAAAAAAACTCGCGAGTAAAAAAAATTTAATTTTAAAACGTTGCCCGACTTGATTTACCCCAACTGTTCCGCATTCAAAGACTTCGCCTTTTACCGTGCTATCTTTTGTTTTAAAAAAAGTAGGAATAAAAAAGGAGAAAATAAAACTTTTAAATGTCACTATAAACACGACAATACCAAAACATATCGTTCCAATAATAAAAAAAGTAAAATAAGGGTTGTTTACTAAATCAATAGCATCCATTAATTTTTAACTCTTAATTCTTCTACTGCCATATCCCAATATAATTTATCTTTCCCGTGCTGACAACCTTCGCGTTCCCAAATCAAATAAGCTTTTAATTGAATTTCCTCAACTGTTGGTTCAGAGCGTGTCACTATGGCAGAGGTTACTGGTTTAAGGTTTACAGCAGTAGTACCATTATCATCTTTGCTTGCCTTAGTTTTAGAAACAACTTTCTTTAGATTTTCTTTTAATATCTCTGCCTTTACTTCAACAGTTTTTTTTCTCACCCTTTTTGGTGCATCCTCAACTAATTGTGACTGTTTCTTAGGTGAAACTTTAGCCGAGGCAATAGTAGGTTTAGAACTCGTCTTTTTTGGCTTAACAATCTCGTCAATTTGCTTACTTTTCGATGATTTTATAATTGAATCAACTACACTAGATATATTCTTTTTTCTCTCAACCATTACTTATTCTCAAAAAATAAAACTTTTAATTTATGATAATAACTTAAGATATTATTTTTGGCTCACTAACCAAGAAATGCGGGGCGGGCAGGTATCATATT
>JAVBQZ010000147.1:0-17119 GCA_031548505.1 Bdellovibrionota bacterium
CAACTTTTAATGAATTTACCTTGTTCTGAAAATTTTTTAAGGTAAAAGAACCCTGCGCCAGTAAATGAAAAAATACGTCTTTGATAAGACAGGATTTTAGGATGTTTTGCCAGATATTTTAGGTGAAGACTATCTGGAATTGTTTAATGGAAAATCGATTTAAACGTCATTTAATTTTCTCTTGAAGGGCTGTATTTTATCGGTAAAAATCGGCGGTATAATCAGCTTGGAAACCCGCCACGGAGCCCTAGCTAAGTTTTACAATTCTGTCTTTGTATGGATACTAAGACGTTGAGCCAATTCCGTGTTGGTAGATTTTTAAAATGGCCGTTTTTGCTAGTTACACGAACTGGATAAAAATGTTCACTAGCAAAGTATTTAAATAGTATAAATGATAAATATAGAGGATAAAATCATTAGTGAGGCCGTTAAGCAGTTATTACCAGAGGTGTATAATGATTTAGCAAAACCATCTATCCAGGTTACTGGAGAAACATTACAAAGAACGACAAAAGCTCTATTGTCACCATTACGTGGATTGTTATGGGGATGGGAAAAAATAGAGGTTTGGATATATGATACAATAAATCACAAATTTGACAATATTCCTGAAAAAAATAGAAAATCACCAGCTCCAGAAATAGCGGTCCCTTTGATTGAGGCGATGAGGTACACGGCGAACAATGAAACTCTACGTGAGATGTATGCTAAATTGCTTGCTAATTCAATGGACAATAGACAAGATAAAAATGTTCATCCTTCATACGTAGAGATTATAAAGCAAATGAACTCTTTAGATGCTATTCTTTTTAAGAGTTTAAAAGATTCCACAGGCTATATAAAGGCGATAAATCCGCATATTGGAGGTGGCGATATTTTAAAGGGTAAATATTATACTGATTCTTTACCAGATTGGTATATAGGAGTACAAATACCTGAATATGACATGTTCGATATATCTACAGGTATATTGAGGCTTGGGAGATTGGGACTTATAGATTTAATGTTTGACAGGATAGCTGGAGGAGAGAATTATGATGAGTTGGTTAAAAATAAAGAGATTCAAGAAAGATTATCACTATATAAGCGGAATATGAATGATCTTTCTTTAGAAATCAAGAAAACAGACAGCGTAATAAATGTGAATGATTTTGGCAAAATGTTTGCTAAGGTGTGCTTATAGGGCGACATAGTATTTTAGTCTTTGTATTTGAAAGAATAAAATAACAGGTGTAGGTTTTTTATAAAATACTTATGACAATATTAGCAAAATTTAGAGACGAGGATTTTGGAGCTAAAACTCCAACAATTAAAGAATGGAAAGAACGTCGTGCTGTCCGTGCTATTGCTGTGGATGATAAGGGGAAAGTAGCTTTGTTATGGGTTGGTAAAGGACAATATCACAAGCTCCCAGGTGGTGGTATAGATGATGGTGAAGATTTGGATACTGCACTGAAACGTGAGATTAATGAAGAGATAGGTTATACGGAAGTTAGGCGTGGAAAATTTTTAGGACAAGTCGTCGAAAGTCGCGGAATGTTTGCATTAGTTCAAATTTCTTATTGTTGGATGGCGAAAGTTGGAGGGGGAAGGGGGGGAGTACGGCATTAACAGAAGAAGAGATCGCAAACGATTTTTCTCCACCTATTTGGTGTACTTTGGACGAAGCGATTTCTAAAGTGAAAAATGATAAACCACTCAATTTGGAAGGTCTGTTCATACAAGCCCGTGATTTAACATTTTTACAAGCCGCTAAAGATGAAATTTAATTATACAATTGATGTGTGCTTCTTTTGTTATTTCTGATGCAACCCTACTATTGTACTGTTAATGTACTATTTATGAAAAAGATTTTATTTGTTCTTGTTTTTAGCTTGTCTTTGATTGCTGGCTGCGAGGAGAAACCTTCGTTGGCTCCTGAAAAACCAGTCGTCAAGATTGGGATTGTATATCCGATGACAGGTAACATCGCTAAATACGGTCAGGCTGCACAAATCGCTGCTGACATCTTTTTTGAAGAGTTCAACAAGTACGATCATAAATTCATCTACCGCCTCATTTGGGAGAATAACCAAGGAAAACCGGCGTTATCTAACAGTGTAACTCAAAAGCTGATACAGGTTGACAAGGTAAATGCACTAGTGTCTGTTTTCTCCCACTTGTCCGCGCCTATAGCTGTTTTGGCTGAACGTTATAAAATTCCTCATCTTTCTGCTTCCAACGACCCTAGTATTCGTTCCCGAGATTTTAATTTCTCTTTTGTTAGTGATGATACTGATGGGGCACGCTTACTGCAGCGAATGCTTTTACAAAATAAAGCCAAAAGCGTTGTGATGATATCTTTAAATGCCGCTGGGATGTTGGAGTATAATAATAAAGTCCGACATGAGCTTGAGGCATACAAAAATATTCGTATTTTAGACGAAGTTTTTATTAATCCTGGGGAACGGGATTTTCGTATTCTTATCCAAAAAATAAACAGGCTTAAACCGGATTATATTGTTATGCATGCAGTATCTCCGGAACTGGATATTTTCATGCGGCAGATGAAAGAGCAGGGAATTTCTATTCCGGTAACAGGAATGCATGTTTTTCTTTTTATGCATGATAGGAAATTAGTTGAGGGGGCATGGCATGTTGGCAATATGTTGCCGTCACCCGCTTTTTTAGAAGCATATATTACGAAGGCAGGAACGGATAACACGGAAGTTTCGGAAAACATGTTTGGTATGTTGGCCATTCTTACTCATGCTTATGAAACAGCCGGAACTGCCGACCCTGTCATTATTACAGATATTATCTCTGGGATTAAGGATTTTCAAACTCCAGTTGGGAAGTTAACGGCAGATCCAACGCGCTTATTAGCGATTCCAATGATTCCTCTAAAAGTTAAGGGCGGGAAAATTGTTCCACTTGAAGACTAGTAGATATCAACAAAATATTTTTAATTTGGATCTAATGATAAATAAAATAATAATAAAATAACTGGCGCAGGGTTCTTTTTACTACCACTGAATTAAGCAAAGCATAAAAACAACAAAATTAAGATCTATCGTAATTTTTCAGGGACAATTTTTAATGAATTTACTTTGTTCCGAAAATTTTTTAATGTAAAAGAGCTCTATACCAGTAAATGAGTAAAAAAACGTTGTGCAGGATGCAAAACCGAGCATAATTAAATGGCTGGAAAGTCCAATTTTCAAAAAGAAAAATAAATAAGAACCAATATAACACAAGGAGGATAATATGGATGTCAATCAAGCAAAACAAAAAGCGTCAAATATCGTTAACCAAGATGGATTGATTATGATGTTGGGTACGAATGGTGCGCAAGGAACACCTGATATTAAAGCAATTATGAAGTTTAAAAATGATGGGCTTAACCGCTTTATCTTTTGCAGTAACACCTCTGCTCGTAGGACAAAGGTATTACAAAATGATAACCGTGCTTGTCTGTATGCCTATGAATGGGATGTAAAAGCTAATCCTATCGTTTGCCGCGGCGTGATGCTATCCGGAAAAGTCGAATTATCCTGGGATGATGATTTGCGCCGATCTCTTTGGAGTGATGCGTTGAAAATTTATTACACAGGGCCGACAGACCCTGATTTTGTCGTGCTACAATTTATAACAGAGCATGTGAATTATTATGAAGGATTCGAGAACATCAATTTTGAAGTGTAGTTAAATTAGAACCAAACGCTTGGATGGATTGTCTCTCTGAGTTTAATGACATTAATTACGAATATTTAAATTCAATTTTGGGTGTTTTGCCATCTTTTTGCATCAACTTAACACTAAATTCTCTACCATTTTAACTTTTCTATAGATAAAAAAATTAAATTTGATTAAATTAGGTGGGAGGGGTAAAGAAGGAAAAAGAGCCCCGCACTAATAATAAAAGATTATGAGTCCTACATATACATATACCGCCAACATGTTACTGGTTTTAATATTGGTGTTGGCTAACGCGTTCTTTGTTGTATCAGAATTTTCTATCGTCAAGATTCGCCGAACCAAGCTTGAAGAGCTTTCATCAAATGGCAATTCCAGAGCCAGAATAGCCCTTAAAATAACTAAGAGACTAGACACCTACTTGAGTGCCATTCAGTTGGGGATTACTCTTGCGTCATTGGGCTTAGGTTGGATCGGTGAGCCGTCAGTATCAAGACTTTTGGAAGATATTTTTGGCAACATGTTGAGCGATAACCCGATTTTATTGCACTCAATCAGCTTTACCGTTGCCTTCAGTTTTATTACCCTTTTACATGTTGTTTTGGGCGAACTTATTCCTAAGTCTTTAGCTATTCAAAAAACCGAGAAGGTCGTGCTGATTATTGCTTATCCGTTATACTGGTTTAACCGTGCCTTTTATCCGTTTATCTGGATATTTGACCGCTTGGCGGCTGGCTCGCTGAAGATGATGGGAGTTACACCAGCATCAGAAAGCGATTTAGCCCACTCCGAAGAAGAAATAAGATTGATTGTTAATGCTTCACAAAAAGGTGGCGTGATTGACCGCACCGAAGGTGAAATTATTAGAAACGCGATTGATTTTTCGGATATTGATGCGCATGAGGTGATGGTGCCACGCCAGGATATTAAATGTTTGTTTTTAAGCTCATCTTATGAAGAAGTTATGGATGTGGTTAAAAAATCGCGCCATACGCGGTTCCCGTTATGTAGTGGTGACCGCGATAACGTAGTGGGAATGGTGCATATGCGCGACTTGTTGGTGCATAGCAACGAAAAACCCGAGAAAGACAGCTTGCAAAAACTTGCCCGCGAAATTTTATTTGTGCCTGAAAATAAATCTATTTCTGAAATTCTACATATGATGATGCGCAAGCGTATTCACTTAGCGATTGTGGTCGACGAATACGGTGGCACGGCCGGGTTGTTATCGATGGAAGATATTTTGGAAGAGCTGGTCGGCGAAATTATGGACGAACATGATGACCTTAAAGAAGAGCCGATGAAAAAAATTAGTGAGACTATGTTTGAGTTTGACGGTACGGTGCTTTTGGAAGATTCTTGTGATTTTATGAAATTGCCGTTTTGTGAACAGGATGAAAACACCATCGGTGGTTATGTTTTCGGGCTTTTAGATTGTCAACCTAAGACAGGCGACAAGGTCGAGGATGAAAACTTTATCTATGAAGTGATGACGTCCAGCAAAATGCGGGTGACTAGAGTAAAAGTTACTAAAAAAGTATAGAGTTCTGAACTAATAATAAAACTAGATATAAAATACTATCATTGTCAGAGTATGAATAGGTAAACATCCTAGTTAGGTAAGTTAATGATCTCCATGTTGGTGCCCCCTCCCCACTAGTTTAGAGTACTAGTTTAAATAAATAAAACAGTGACTCTGTCCGATTGTGATAGGAGAGTTGCTTATGAGAAAGTATGCCTCTACATTTTTTATTTTTCTATATTTTATTTTCTATATATTTTTCTGATGTATGCTTGTGACGTCTTAATTTTGGTGAATCAAACGTGTTACCACCTAATGTTGTAATTCTTTTCGTGTCGATATTTAGTTTCCATAAAATGTATCGTAATGATAGTTGATCCCGATAACTTTTCCAGTGCATAAAATCATCCCACCATGCTTCGTATATTTCTTTAGCTTTTTTGTTATGTAAATCTGTTACAATGACAGCAGTTACCATTAACCCTCCTATATTTTTTGGGAACCCTTCTTTGCGATAATGTTTTAATTGCTTTTTAATGCCTCCAGATAGATATGGTCTAGCTGTGATTACTAAATGTGCTTCCACATAGATACAGGGAGTTAGTGGGTAGGGGTGCATTGCCATTCCTACGCTTGAATTTACTAAACAAATCCAAGCTGATATATCTGACATAATTTGTAAATTTCCATCTACATAAATTGAATAGTCATATTCAGCAAAGAATTCATGTGGGTGAGTCCGTACATATTCATTGCGCACCTTCCCATTAGTTGACATATTTAATACCTTCTCCGGTATATTACGATACTGCCAAATTGTATTTTCGTTAATCTTAGGCTGGTCGGTGTATAAAATATAATCCACTTCTTCTTGTGTTAAAAGTGGTTCCTTCGGTATGTCTTTGGGGCCTGAGATACAGGTATTTACAACTGTTTTGCCATGCCCCCCCCCCCCCCCCTAGTGGTATGAATTGGCGTATATGGTGTCAATTTCACTCTATGCGTATTATATAATAACGCATATCGAAAAGATTTAAATATTTTTTTTAATTGTAAACGTTTTAAAGAATAAAAACCATTAACTATCATAGTGCCAAGTGAAAAATTAAGAGAGTTTTTTAATTCGATATAATCTTGATTTAATTTTTCTATTATTTCGTATTGCTGTTGCTTATCTGTATAGTTCATATATTTTTTTTATTCCTTTTGTTCATTATTTTTTAATAACAAATTTTTGATAAGTTTGTACAATTAAATAATACTTTGAAACTAACTTACGACGCAGCAAAAATATTGCATTTTTTATTTTCAATCCCACTCCTCTTATATTAGAAAGGATAGGATGCTATGGTTCTGATAAAAACACTTTTTTAGTTTAGTCAATGTTTATTAAAAGTGAGTTATGCATTGGATAAATGATTGAGTGTGTTATTGATAAATTTAGAAATCCAGTTTCGCGATATAGGTAGATCCCATCTAAGAGCTTGTCTTTATATTTTACGCTTGGTAGTTATAACTTGATGGTTATAATTTTTTTTCATTTTTATTGTTTTTAAATATGATTGTGCTAAAAGTCATAATAATAAAATGATAAGGAGAAAAGAATAATGAAAAAATTAATTAAGCCTGCTGCTTTGAAAAAGGGAGATACTGTTGCAACTATTAGTTTGTCATGGGGTGGTGCTACGGTTATCCCATCTAGATATGAACAGGGGAAGCGACAATTTGAGGAAACTTTCGGCGTAAAAATTATCGCTACGCCTAATTCTACAAAGTCTGCCGATGAACTTTATGAGAATCCACAACTTAGGTTGGATGACTTAATGTGGGCTTTTCAAAATAAAGAAGTTAAAGCTATTTTAACAAATATCGGTGGTAGTGATACTATTCGATTGCTTCCTTTGATGACGGAAGAACATTTTAACATTATCAGGAATAATCCGAAAATTTTTCTCGGCATGTCGGATACAACAACCAATCACCTGATGTGTTTTAAGGCTGGGCTGTCATCGTTTTATTCTCCAAGCATGATGTATGGTTTTGCAGAAAATGGCGGTGTTCCAGATTACACACGGAACTCAACCTTAAAAACGCTTTTTGAAAAAGAGCCAATTGGTGAAATCGCCCAAAATCCTGATGGTTTTATAGTTAATCAACTGAAGTGGGGAGAAGAGGATCATATTCCGAGAATAAAAGAACCTAATATGCCATGGCAATTCATTCAAGGAAAGGGAACAGTTTCCGGTCCGTTGTTCGGCGGATGTCTTGATGTGTTCAGCACGATGATTTTCGGAACTTATCTTTGGCCGTCTAAGGATGAATTGAAGGGATGTGTTCTTTTTCTTGAGACTTCTGAAGATATGCCTCCGCCGGATCATGTGTTGTACGTTCTGCGCGGATTTGGTGCGCAGGGAATTTTGGAGCATTTAGCAGGAATTTTATATGCGCGTCCCGGTGGCGAATTTACAAAAGATCAACAGATTGAAAAAGCTGCATATCTTGCAAAATATGCTGAGTATGATGAGATTTTATTGAAAGTATCAAAAGAGTTTGGGAGACCTGATTTGCCGATTATTACGCGCATGGACTTTGGGCATACCGTTCCGCAGCTTATTTTACCTTATGGTTGTACTTGCAGAATGGATATGGATCATCAGCGTATTTTTATTGATGACAATGCGGTTGTTTAAATATTTATCTATTTAGATAAATTAATATTGAAAAATAAATTAGATTTATAAGAGGAAAAATAAATGTATTACATGACAAATTGTTCTTCCCCTCTGGGTATTATTACACTCGCCTGCAAAGATAATAAGCTTGTCGGTTTGTGGACGGAAGGTCAAAAATACCATGGTGATACTATTCCGGAAACGATGGTTAAAAAAAATGATATTCCTGTGTTTGTCGCTGCGAAAGATTGGTTGAACAGATACTTTGCAGGGGAAAAACCTACTATAAATGAACTGCCACTGGCTCCAATCGGTGGTGAATTTCGTCAAGGCGTATGGCAAATTCTGCGGGAAATTCCATATGGGGAAGTAATTAGTTATGGAGATATTGCAAAAGTTATGGCGGCCAAAGCGAGGAAGACCAACATGTCTGCCCAAGCAGTTGGCGGGGCTGTCGGTCATAATCCCATCTCAATTATCATTCCTTGTCACCGAGTTGTCGGAACGAATGGTAGTCTGACAGGTTTTTCCGGAGGGATTGGAATGAAAACAAAACTATTGGAACTGGAAGGTGTTGATATGTCTAAACTGTTTATCCCTAAAAAAGGAACTGCTCTTTGATAAACCTTAACCATACTCTATTCATTTGAATTTAGAATTATTTATGTAGAGGGGTTTGGGAGCGTAAACTATATATTATCGGAATGATAATGATATAGAGTGTATTTTTAGTTTATATTGATATAATTCCGAATCGCTAATTATCTAAAGATTCAGATTATGAAAAAAATTGCAATCTGTGGAAGCTCCAAAAATCACACATTTATAACGCGGTTAAAGGAAGCTTTAGAAGCAAAAGGTTTTTATATTTACCTATTTCCGGATGCTAGACATTTGTTTCAGCTGGATGTTCCCCCAATGGCATACAAACTAATGGCAGCCGGTTTAACATACGACCATTTTGAAAAGATAAAAAAGGCTGACTGTGTGTTATTTGCAAATTTGGCTGGATATATGGGTAATAGCGCAACTTTGGAGCTTGGGTGTGCAGCGAGTTTATCAAAACATATTATTGCACTAAACCATGATGACGAACTTGCACGCGAATGTTTATTTAATGATGTATTGGAAACAGAAGATATTGAGAATATCGTAAAGATATTATCTTCTAAGTGGAAAGCTTAATCAATTTTTTTCGTAAAGCAATACAATGTTGCAGAAACACCAAGATTTATTGAAAGTATTATTGGATATCATAAGGGCAAGATATGCCAATGACGTAAGTATAATGATTGTTTACGGTTCTTCTATAAACGGTACGTCCAATGAAAAATCTGATTTGGATATGCTTTATATTCCTAAAACGAATCGGGGATATGATTTTGCAAGGACTTTTATTCTTGATGGGGTTGGCTACGATTTGTGGAGGACTGATTGGAAGTGTTTAGAAAGGTTTGCCAATTATGAAGATATGAGGGTTTCTGTTCTTACCGGGTCTCAACTTGTTTATCATTCCTCATACGAAGATAAACAAAGATATGAGGTTCTTAAAAACGTTGCTATATCTATTGAAAGCGGTTTACTCACAAAGGATTTACTTGAAAAAGCCAAGTGTCATTTGAGCAAGGCTACACAGTATTATGGCGAATTATGTCTTAAATCAAATTTAGCTATAGCAGGGCAGATTTTGATGGAACTTTGTAATGTAGTATGTCTTGTGAATCATACCTATCTACATTTTGGCACTAAGCGGATTATTGAAGAATTGTCGGAGCTTGATAAATTACCTACAGGATTTATTTCTGCCTATAAGAATGTCATTGAACAACCAAGTGCTATAAATGAAAATTGCGCTACTTTGTTAAAGATGGCGAAGTTGTTTTTAGAAGAATTAGAAAAAGAACTTTTCCCGTTAAAAAGTAATATAGCCGGAATATATGAAGAATTATTTTCGCATTGGAATAAGATTCGGGTTTCGTGTGCTAAAGGTGATGCTTTAAATGCTTTTATGGCTGCGACATCACTTCAATCTGATTTGGATGCTATACAAAAAAGTCTTGGTGTTGAGATTAACGCATTACGCTTCTTTGATAAATTTGATTCTAAAAATTTGCTCGGATTTGTAACTGAAGCAGATAAGGCCGAGACCGCTTTTGTAGATTTGCTGCATAGTGAAGAGATTCCGATTACAAGATATGAGAATATTGAGCAGTTAAAGCAGGCTTTGGAACAATAGATTTTTATCCTCTAAGGAGATGGAACAATGACTATAGATTCTATGAAAAATTATGTAAAAGATTTTTATAATAATGATGTTAATAGAATAAGTTATAGTGAGGCTGTAGATAAAGTTGGTTTATGGAAATCTGAGCAGATTATTTTTGAGAAATATATTAATAAAGATGACAAAATTTTAGATTTAGGTTGCGGTGCAGGTAGGACAACGATAAATTTGTTCAAACTAGGATATACAAATATTACAGGAGTTGATTTGTCTGATTCACTACTTGATTGCGCTAATAATTATATAAAGGAAAATAATTTAGACATAAAATTTATATTAGGTGATGCACGGCAATTAGATTTTCATGATAATTCTTTCGATATTGTTATTTTTTCTTTTAATGGTTTGATGTGTGTTCCGGAACAAAAAAATCGCGATATGGTTTTAGCAGAAGTTTACAGGGTGCTAAAACCAGGCGGAAAATTTATTTTTACAGCACATAATCGTGATAATTCTGGGAAATATATGGATTTATGGGTTGAAGAAAAATTACGTTGGGAAAATGGAACGCAAGATAATCGTCTTTTTCAATTTGGTGATAGACTCTCGCCGGATAAAAGAGGTCTTGAAACCCTTATTCATATCGCAAATACTGACGAATTGACTGAGTTCGTAAAACAAGAAAAATTCCAAATTTTAGAACATACAGCAAGGGACGATCTTGCCGAAGAAAACGAACAGGTTAAAGAATTTTCTGCCGAGACTACTTTCTGGGTGGTTAAAAAATAATTGTTCTTAAACTCCTTACTTTTTTACATAATCTTCCTTTTGAGATCTGTCTTTTTTAATAATTGACATAATTAACCTTGAAATTCTTAATATTTTTCACTAAGCTAGCAAAATTATCAGAATTCTTGATTCGCAAATCGTGCAGGGGTTCTAAATTTTAAAATAATTAACATAAGGAGACATATAACGATGTGGGTAAATAATACAAATACCGCACTCAAAGAAGAAAAACGTTCCATAATAGATAGAATATCATTACATGCAATTATAAAACAAACTTGTTTCGACTATCCTGATAATATCGCTATTGAAGATAGCTATACAGATATAAAAATGACATTTGCCGAATTTGACGAGGAGGCAGAAACGCTTGCAGCAGCGCTACAATCATTAGGCATTAAAAAAGGCGATAAAATTTCAATTTTTAGTGAAAACAATGGAAGGTGGCTGGTTATAGATCAGGCGATTTTGAGGAATGGTGCAGTAGACGCGGTTAGGGGATCAAGTGCCCCTTTGAGCGAACTAGAATATATTATAGAGCAAAGTAACAGTGTTGGGATAATACTAAAAGACGTTGCTTTGTATGAAAACTTAAAAGAAAAAATAAAAAAGTTTAATCCTAAGTTCGTTATGATTATGTTTGCGGACGAAGTTAATAGAGATGATGTTGATTTTCCACTCTACACATATCAGGAAATGATAGCCATTGGAAAACAAAAAGTTTTTGAGCCTGTAGAGGTTAATTACGAAGATGATGCTACTCTTATTTACACCTCAGGTACAACCAATAAACCTAAAGGCGTTCTGCTTACACATGGAAATCTGATGAGCCAACCTGAAAAATTGCATGGCCTTATTGATGCACAGCCTGGTAAAAGCATACTTTGTGTTTTACCAATCTGGCATGTGTATGAAAGAGGATTGGAGTATTTTTTCTTTTCACATGGCACTACGTTCATATACACAAATGTTATGAATGTAAGATCTGATATGGTAAAGTATCGAACAACCTTCATGATAGCGGTGCCTCGTATTTGGGAATCCATTTGCAGTAATATTAAAAATAGCATCAAGAGTAGGTCAAAAAGCTTTATAAAGCTTTTCCAATTTGCAATTTTCTGGAGTACCATTAATAAAAAAGCCTTACGATACCTTCAGAGAACAAATGTTTATGTAAAAAATTATAATATCCTTGGCGATATTTGGAATAAAGCAGTTTATCTTCTTACACTCCCTTTGCATAAATTATTTAAAAAAATGTTTTATGAGAAACTAGTTAGCAAATTTGGCGTTGGTTTTGAAACATCAGTATCAGGTGGCGGAGCACTAGCTCCGGTGTTTGTTGATTTTTTAGAAGCTTTGGAAGTGAATTTAATAGTTGGATATGGTTTAACAGAAACCTCTCCGGTGCTTACTATTAATGACGCAATGCGTCCGGCTATACCTTACTCTGCAGGAAGACCATTACCTAACACAGAAGTAAAAATAGTTTCTTTAGAGACTATGAAACCACTTGGCGCTTATGAAAAAGGGTTGGTTATAGTCCGTGGGCAACAGGTAATGAAAGAGTACTATAAGGATGCAGAAGCTACAGCTGCTGTTTTGTCTGACGATGGTTGGTTTAATACTGGTGATTTAGGCTGGATGACCTCAGATGGAGATTTGGTGCTTACGGGTAGAGAAAAAGAAATAATAGTTCTTTCAAATGGTGAGAATATTGAACCGTCGCCGATTGAACAAGTTTGTCTCGAGAGTCAGCATATTAATCAAATTATGTTAGTGGGGCAAGATAAGCCGGTAATTGGAGCCTTAATAGTTCCTGCAAATGCAGCATACCAACAATTCGGATCATCTGAAACGCCAACTACAGTAGATAAAGAAAGAATTCATAAAATGCCGGGATTTATCGAACTATTCAAAAAAGAAATTAGTACGAGGATGAAAGTTAAATCACATTTTAGGCCGTATGAAAGAATTGTAAAATTTGAGTTTATCTCGGAAGAATTTTCTCCTGCTAACGGATTGTTGACTTTGACTGCAAAAATGAAACGTAATAATATTGCAGAAAAGTACGCTAAGGTTATTGAGAAGATGTATAAATAAGTAGATTTTCTAAATATTTCTAGTCTTTTTTAGAATAGTAATTTGCGTAATGCACAATTTACAATGCACAATGTACAATTCCCAGCTCCACCACTACCTTGATACGGTAAGTTAGGGGGGGGCAATAATCCCGTGTGAGTTGTGAATTATTTATTTGGTTATGGGAAGAGGCAATTGTCCACTTAGCTTTTAGAGATTTTCAAGAAATATGAGAATAATTTTCTCTACCTAATATTAGCTTATGTTAAAGAACCTAAAAAAATATATATTTATATCCTTGGGTGCCTTGCTGGTTTTATATGGAGCAGATCGATATTGGTTAATAAAAGAGTCTCTAAAAGAAGTGGAGAGTAAGCAGCTGCAAGAAGAAGTGATAGAAGTTGAAGATGTGCCGGAATCAGCTGTGCCATTTACTTATGACCTATTAATACAAAAAGCTAAAGATCTGGCAAATGAAGGGTATAAGGAACCGGAAAAACGACTTCCAGAAGAATTAAAAGCTCTAAGCTACGACGAATATAGAGATATTCGTTTTAATAGAAAAAGTGGGGTGTGGTTTGGGAAGTCCTTGCCTTTTGAACTACAATTTTTTCATTTAGGCTCAATATTTCAAACATCAGTACCTATTAACGAAGTTAGAAATAACAAATCAGCCCCTATAAAATATTCTCCTGACTTTTTTGATTACGGTAAAAATAAACTTTCTGTTACGGATGAGAATATTGGGTATGCCGGATTTCGTTTGCATGGTCCCATCAATACTTGGAATTATTACGATGAGATTATAACCTTTCTAGGAGCCAGTTATTTTAGGGCGATTTCCAAAGGGCAAAAGTACGGTTTATCTGCCAGAGGTCTAGCTATTGATACGGCTGAACCAACTGGCGAAGAATTTCCAATTTTTAAAGAGTTCTGGATTGAGAGGCCAAATTTAAAGTCGACTTCTATAAAAGTATATGCACTTTTAGATAGCCCTAGTATTACAGGGGCTTATAAATTCATTGTTACGTCAGCTAATTTTAATCCGAAAAAAAGCACAACTGTTGAAGTTGAGGCGAAATTATTTCCTCGCACTAAAATAAATAAATTAGGTATCGCACCTTTAACTTCTATGTTTTTATTTGGGGAAAATACAAAAAATCGTTTTGACGATTATCGTCCGGAAGTTCATGATAGTGAAGGGATGTTAATACATAATGGGAAAGGCGAATGGATTTGGCGACCACTAGACAATTCTAAATATTTAAGAATTAGTTCCTTTGTAGATGAGAACCCTAAAGGATTTGGCTTGATGCAAAGAGATAGAGATCCGGAGCATTATCAAGATTTTGAAGCTAACTATGAATTAAGGCCAAGTGTATGGGTTGAACCGGTTGGGGATTGGGGAGCAGGTATGGTGCAGTTAGTTGAGATACCGACCGTTTCTGAGATTCATGATAATATTGTTTCTTATTGGGTACCAGATAAAGAGGTAAAGCCGGGGGATAGTCTGACTATTAAATACATATTACATTGGTGTGATTCTATTCCGCAGAAAGATGTGGTAGCTAAGGTGGCTTCTACGTTTACTGGTATCGGTGGAGTATCAGGGCTTTTAGCAAAAGAAAAACGTAAATTTGTAATAAATTTTGAAGGAAATATTTCTGAAAAAGAAATTACTGATGGTATTATAAAGCCAAATGTCTTTATGTCTGATGGGAAGGTTTTAGAAACACATTTAGCTTATAATCCTTTGCTTAAAGGTGCTACGGTTTATTTAGATTTTATTCCGGCTAGTAAAATTAGTGAAATTAGAGTTTCTCTTACAAAAGATGAGAAGATTATTTCTGAAATATGGAGTTACCAATGGTTGCCGTAGATATAGTTAGGTAATTTGGAAAATCCTATAAAACCATTTAATAATGGACAATTCATCCCTGCGACATCAAATGAGCATAACTACGCGATTTGTAGGGGCGCGGCATGCCTGACAGCAAGCTGTCAGCTTCGCAGTGCCCCTACAAATCGTGCTCAAGGCTCAGCGTATAGTAAAAATGTAATAGTTCACGATTATGATCCCCCTCCCCCCCCCCTACAATCTAATGACTAAGGTTCTAGTTCATTATTTCATGAGTCCAAGCCACAAATGCAGCTTTTTAATAATTTTATGCATAACGTGACATGCAATCTACCAAAAAGGTAAAATGGTCTTTTGAATAGATTGGTGTTTGTGAACAATATATAATATGAGTAGAAGAGTAATTTATACCTTTCATTAAGTTTATTAAACGGTCTTATTAAAAAACGAACAAATTTAAACTAAAAGCCAAGTTAAGATCTAAACGTAAGCTTAGTGGAAGGTATAATAAGAAAGCGTTTTTCTTAGCCCCCATACAATTAATCCTTTTTATGAAAGGGAATACCATGTTGAAAAGGTTGGAAATGGGAAAAAAAGTTTTGGTCAATGCCGAAAAGCTTACAAACTCACGTCCTGAACTGTACGGCGATGCAGTGCACATTCACGGTGATGCTAGTTATATCTACGGCGACGTGAGTAAGTTCCGTGGCGACGTGAGCGAGATTCGCGGCGACGTGGCAAACATCCGTGGCGACGTGAGCTTCATCTGCGGCTATGTGGACCGCATTCGCGGCGATGTGAGCGAGATCCGCGGCGACGTGACCAACATTTGCGATGACACGAGTAACATTTGCGGCGACGTGAATTCCATTCGCGGCAACGTGAGCGAGATCCGCGGTGACGTGAGTAACATTCGTGGCAACGTGAGTGAGATTCGCGGCGACGTGAGTAAGATCATCGGCGACGTGAGCGAGATCATCGGTGGCGTGAGCGACATTCGCGGCGACGTGAATTCCATTCGCGGCTACGTGCTTTCCATCTGCGGCGACGTGAGCAACATCTGCGGTGACACGAGCAACATTCGCGGCGACGTGAGCGAGATCCGCGGCGACGTGAGTGGGATTCGCGGCGACGTGAATGGGATTCGCGGCGACGTGAGTGGGATTCGCGGCGACGTGAGCGAGATCCGCGGCGACGTGAGTGGGATTCGCGGCAACGTTACGGGAATTGAAGGCGATGCCAACGGTGTTGAAGGTGAGATTAGCGAAATTTGCCCGATTGAGTAATAGTGGTAGAGCAAGCTTCGCGTTTCCCAGTGTCAGACAATGGTTTTTGCAAATGCGAAAATTCTATTGTCTATAAAATCCAAAATAGGCTGTATCTTGATGAAAACCAAGTACGGCCTGTTTGGGATTTATCCTTATTAGGTTTTATTTCCCAAGGTTTTTTCTTATTATATCTTAAACATTCTTAATTAATGTACTATTCGATTTTCCTGTGAAGCATTTGTAGTTTTTACAAACATTTTTCTTGTTTAGTCATCGCTTCGCGATACTTTTTATGTTATACGCGAGAGCATATAGCGTTTTAACTATATATTGAGCCTAAATTAGATAGAACATGGACGCGATTTGTAGGGCACTGCGAAGCTGACAGCTTGCTGTCAGGCATGCCGTGCCCCTACAAGCCTCGTTCAAAGCTCAATGTATGGTAAAAATTCTATAGTTGCATGTAATTCTGTTAATATTCCATAATCCATGCCTCAAAAAGATATTAAAAATACCGAGAAACTCAAGAAACATGAGCATGTTCAAAACGAAATTTATATAGTGCGGGCATATCTTCAATCCATAGGATATTGTTTAGAAAATGCTGAGCAAGTTGCTCCAAATGTATTAAGGTGTTTGGAAGAGGGCGACTTTTTAGAAGATAGAGATACGATTCAAGCTTTAGAAGAAATGTTTTTAACAAAAGCTAAACAGCTCATTGTAAATGACAAATTAGAAGATGCGGAGAAGCTAGCTTTATTTAAAGTTTATTTCATTTTAAATAAAA
The DNA here is from genome assembly GCA_031548505.1 of Bdellovibrionota bacterium. Classification (GTDB taxonomy): domain Bacteria; phylum Bdellovibrionota_C; class UBA2361; order SZUA-149; family JAITKM01; genus JAITKM01. The sequence continues at coordinate 16,878 of JAVBQZ010000147.1, forward strand.
CAGCTCTTAAATATGATTTTGTTTCAGATTTAGTGAGAGAAGATTTTCTGTTAGAAAATTTTAATTTGGAAAATATTCCGGAATATAGAATATCGCAAATGAAGCCCCAGGGAGTTACTTCGGTTTTTAGTTTAAAAAACGTATTTAATATTTTGCGAAACTAACGAAAAAATCTTAAAAATTGGTTTCGCAGTAAGGCTGTTTAAAAATAAAAAGGAAATGTAGAAATGCAAGGCACTAAG
>JAVBQZ010000157.1:0-6224 GCA_031548505.1 Bdellovibrionota bacterium
ACACCTAACATACGTCTTTCAAACGGAGCATGTTCTTGCAATTTAGTGTCAAAATCAATTTTAAATTTTTTTGCCGATTTCTGCGGATACCAACTCCCACGCTCAACTAAATTTTCATGACGTTTATCAAACTCTGCAGAATATGTGCGTCCAATCTCAAATAAATAAATCTCAGCTTGAGTTTTTGAAGTTTCGTTAACTATATGTACTAAATTTGGAATCAAAGATGGTCGTAAATCAGACTCTGTAACATCAACAGCATTTTGCAATTTTAATGTTTTAGTTAAGTCATATCCCAGCTTTTGCGCCTCTTCACCATTCATAAATGAATAATTATATACCTCAGAAAAACCACGAGAGACTAATGTATCGCCAACTGTATATTCAAAAGCACGGATTTTAACATCTTGTGGTGGCTCAGGACAAACCGTTGGTGAACATGGCGGAATATTTTCATAACCATAGATTCTGCCAATTTCTTCGACCAAATCATCCAAAATCATAATATCCTTAGTCGCACGTTCTGTTGGAACTTCTACCGAAAATTCATCATCAATTGAAGAAACAAATTTAAACGACAAAGCCGTTAAAATATCATTAATCGTCCTATCGCTAACTTCAACTCCAAGACGTGAGCGAATATAACTACGCGTCCCATTAATAATAATTTTTTCCGGTTTAACTAGAAAAGCATCACAAGGGGCACCAATAACTTTTATTTCCGGCTGAATATTGCGCAAAATTTCCACGAAACGAATCAAGCCGGCTGAAGCAGCAAAAGACGAACGTGATTTTTCAAAACGATTTGAAGCGTCGGTCCTAATTGCATGCCGTTTTGTTGTAAGTCGCACTGAAACATAGTCAAAACAAGCAGACTCTAGATACAGATGGTTTGTAGTATCATATATAGATGAGCGTTCACCTCCCATCACACCGGCAAGTGCAACTGCACCATTATCGTCAGCAATAACCATATCACTTGCGGTCAATTTATAATTCTCACCATCAAGTGCAGTGAAGGCCTCCCCTTCACCTGCCATCCGCGCAATCAGACGCTTTCCAACGATACGATCGGCATCATAAGCGTGATTCGGTTGCCCAACATCGTGCATTACATAATTACTCAAATCTACTAGAAGTGTACGCACACCAGCACCTACTGCATGTAAACGCTTGCGCATCCAAGTTGGCGAAATCTCATTTTTAACATTTAGAATTTCAATAGCCAAGAAACGGCTACAAGGTGTATTTGCTGAAATTTGAACTGAATAAGCAGAAACGCCTGCACTAGCGATTTGTTCTAATTTTTTCTTCCCTGCTTCTTTATCGTCAATATATTCATCAATATTGATTTTTAATTTTGTATCAATCTTTTTTAAAGATTCAGCATTTTCTAATTTCAAATTTTTTAATGACAAAATCGCGGAAATTTCTTTGGCAAAACCAAAATGTGACCATAAGTCCGGACGATGCGTTAATGACTTATTATCAATTTCAAAAACCGTATCACGCCCACCAAAGAATTTACTTAATTTATCACCCGGTTCAAACAAAAGCTTTTCACGCTTTGCAATAGCATCTAATTCCATAATACCACTATGGTCACTAGTTAAACCAAGTTCATCTTCAGCAGCAAGCACGCCACAACTTACTATTCCGGCGACTGCTTTTTCCTCAACAGTAATTAGTTTTTCACCAACTTGTATTCTACCTTTTGGAGGAATATATGCAGTCAACATACCTACTCTGCAATTTGACGCACCACATACAACTTGTACATCTTTACCTTTGCCAATATTTACAGTGGCAAGTGATAATTTTTTGCCCCCTTCTACCGGATGCACATCCTTTATTAAGACCACGATTGCATCTTCAAGTGCTTCTTGTACAATAAACACATCATCTACTTCAGCAATTCTAGTCGTAATCAAATTTTCTAATTCGGCATCCTGAACAGAAGATAAATTAACGTAATCGTTTAACCAAGCTTTTGAAATTTTCATAAGTTATAGTAATTGTTGTAATTATTTTTGAATTGTTGCAAAGATGTATTGTGTGACAACAAACCAACGCCCCTACAATATTGTAGAATATTTCGCAACATTGGACAAATATAAGTAATGCACAATTCACAATGCACAATGTACAATTCCTACCCCCTCCATCGATACGATAAATTGAAGATGGAACTTGAAATTGTGTATCATTTATTTGCTGTTGTTAGAGGAAGGGCAATTGTGCATTATTAATTGTGAATTGTACATTGTGGCTTGGTTTTTCTGAAAAAACCAAGCCACAGGATTATATATTATAATGTTAGAACAAACCGATATAATAGAAAAGATTTATAAAATCATAACTTCCAAATCCATACGTCAAGGTCCACTGCCAGATATAATTCGTAAAGAAGCTATTTTAACAAACATACAAAATACCGTTCAAAATAACCAACCAATCAAAGTCCTTATAGGTTGGGGCGCGTGTAAAAATTTAAATTTGCCCTATCAGAATCCAGATATGACAGAAGTGGCAACTATTTCTTTTTTAAAGTTTCATCTCGATAAAATAAAAGATATATACACGCCAGGGTACAATATTATTATTCAGCATTTAGACACTAGAATGTGTTCTATGAATGGATTTTCAGATGATGGCGCTCGTGAATATAAAGGTGGTCTTAAAGAATTACTATTAAAATATAGATTGTTTGATAACATTTCTATCGTGTCTGATTCGGAATTACTAAAAAATCATGACGACTGGGAAATAAAATATCATCAAATAGAAAATCGCGTTACAGTAGAGGATGTAATTAATTCAGAAGGATTCAGTTTCCATATTGAAAACGCTAAAAGAAATAATCCTTGTGATACTGCGCTAGCAAAGTTGATTTCTTCTCTTCGCAAAATGGTCATTTTTAAGATCTTAGAAATAGAACTTGGACTGCTTAACCATCCGGAAACCCAGTATGATATCAGAATCTTCTTTAAAAAGGAGGATCCCAAAATAAATATCTACAGAGATTTTATAAAAACTCCATATGAACATGGCTTTAATATATCTTCGATTATTTATACTTTTACAGGGAGTAAGGGAAATGTAACGCAACCTTGGCAAGCTTATTCAACCGCGCAAAATTTAGATCAAAAAATCCTGTTCATATCCCAATCTAAAATGGAAAAGGATAAAAATTCCATTATAACCTCCACTTAAATACCCTCCCCTGACAAATATTTTATAAAAGATAATTGACTTATTTCCACGTTTTCCATATTAGCCCGCGCCTTGTACGCCCAGATAGCTCAGTTGGTAGAGCAGAGGACTGAAAATCCTCGTGTCGGTGGTTCAATTCCGCCTCTGGGCACCACAATAGTGCTCGCAATGTACAATTCATAATATCAACCGTTAGTTTAAGGTGTTATTATGTTACCAAAATTTGCCTTCCCTTCTCATACTTCACAAGGAAGTTATACCTTAAGCGCAATCGTTTCTATTACTGCCGGAGTTTGCTTCGTTCTGGCTGTGGCCAATTTAGTTAAATATGCCTACGCAGTTAATGCTGTCCAACAAGCATCACGTAGCGTAGCTCGTTGTTTAACACCAACCGATCCCGATTGTTGTACACTCATCAAAGATGATGATCGTATTCAAAAGGAATTTAGTAATATTTCAACATCAGAATGGTTTGGTCTCTTTACCCAACAAATTGAACGGGACGATATTCCAACCGAATTTGAGTTAGGGATAGGGCCTTCAATTTATTGCAATTTTGAAAATAAAATAAACGAAGTATATTATTATACAAATGGGAATACTATTCGAAATGCACGTGATTGCAAAATTCAACCAACCTGCGACTGTGTTTGTACTTGTTTAATACAAGGCTTAGGCTACGAAATTGAAACTATTATAGACAATCAAAATAATAAATCACAAAAATTTACAACAAATTGTCCGCCTGAATTAGGCGCACTTGTTGCGCTACAACTTGATAAACAATTCAGGTTTTCCTCCGACTACGCCGGCAAACTAACTGTTTCTGAAAGAGCGCAAATTTTTTACCCGCCTGATGCTAATTATTTTTCAGATGATTCGCAAACAGTTAATTTCAACGATATTATTCTCGATACATCAAAAATTACTTCGCAAGAAGAATTTGAAAAGTTAGTTTTTAAAAATATTGATTTTTCTGCAAATCCTAATGCGGCTACATATCGTTATGATGGCAAAGAACAGTATGCAGGATATTTGAATAATTACAAATCAGAATATGGCTCACAAAATATTTGTAAACGCTACTACGTAACTTATAATGGGGCGGAAGAAATACCGAAAATTGGAGATTTCAATTTACAAAAATATTTCATTGATACTGAAAAATTGACACAAAATGAATTAGATGAATTATTAGCATTTGGATCACCGCGTGTTTATGCCTCCAAATATTCTAAAATAACTATGGATGTAACAAAGCGCATGCCACTTGGTAGAGGAGTTCTACGCCCGGCAGAATGTGATGATTATGAAGATTGCATAAATGAGAGTAGTGCTACAAACGAAATTATCAAAATGGCGCGACTTACAGGTGACAAAAAATTAATCGAGATTGCAAAATTTAAGGGGTATACTGAAATTGCTCGCGCATTTCCTGAACAGAACATAAATTGTAACGATACAGAAAATTGTTCAAATATTATAATTTCACAAAATGAAGCAAATGCAATTATAGATGTTAATTTTAACTTAAAATTAACATTTCCATTTAATATAATATTAAACAATTATATTCCAATCAAAGCGCATAAAGAAGAAGCAATGGAACTATATGTTGAGATGTTATAAAATATAGATAGTTTCCTTGATTTCCCCCTGTATTTAATTTTATTTTTAAATAATAATTGTGGTAACCGCACTTAATGCACAATTCTAAACCGTCTCCTCAATACGATAAATTATGGGGATAAGGCAATTATACATTGTCACTTGGTTTCTTTATAAAAGGTTTGTAATTTTCATAAATATCTCTTGATTAGAGTCGCTTCACAATGCTAAGTTTGCCCGCGTGTTCCTTGAAAAATTCCTAAAAACTCAAGAAACAAAAGTAAATAACTACTATAAACATCTAAAATCTCAAACTTTGAACCTTAAAATATCTCATATAAAACACTATTGGTTAATGTTATCAGTTGCACTTTTTATAACAACACTTGACCGTGTAACAAAAATATTAGCCGATGATAAGTTAATTTTAAATTTGCCAATCCCTGTTTGTAAATTTTTTAATTTGACTTTAATACACAACAAAGGCGCAGCATTTGGTATGTTTAGCGGATTGCCTGATGATATACGGCGTTTTTTATTAGTTGGTGTATCAACGGTATTTTTACTGCTTGTAATTTACTTCATTCTAAAAGAATTTAGCGCACATGATAAATTAGCAATGACAGCCTTAGGAATGATTCTGGGCGGAGCAGTTGGAAATTTATATGATCGTGCTAAATTTGATTTTGTTGTTGATTTTTTAGATTTTTATGTGGGCAGGCATCATTATCCGGCGTTCAACATCGCCGATAGTACTATTTGTATTGGAGTATTTATATTGATTTCTCGCTCTCTTATTATTCAATTTAGTAAAAAATAAGTATTACGCTTTATTATTTCATATTTTTATTCATTTTTTCGGAGAAATATTTATGTTAAAAAAAATTACAATGTTTGTTTGTAGTATAATGTTATTATCATCTTGTTCAGAAACAGGTGGCGTAAGCGATACAGCTAAGGGCGCTGGTATTGGCACAGTGCTCGGTGCTGGTACCGGAGCAATTATTGGCGCGGCTACTGGCAATGCTGGGCGTGGTGTCGCAATCGGTGCCGGTCTTGGCGCACTCGCTGGTACAGGTCTAGGTTATCAGTCTGAACAAAATAAAGTAGAAACTAATCGTCTTGAAAATCAAGTTAATACTCAACAAGCACAACTTGACGAAAACCGCCGCTTGATTGAACAGTTAAAAGCTCAAGGTACTGATGCCCGCGCAACTAGTAGAGGTGTGTTAATCAATTTACCTGATGTTTTGTTTGATTTCAATCAATCAAATTTACGCAGTGATGCACTTTCAAAAGTAAATAAAATTGCTGATACAATTCGCAGTTTAAATCGCGTCGTTTCAGTTGAAGGACATACCGATTCTATTGGTAGTGAGGAGTATAATTATAAATTATCATAT
>JAVBQZ010000232.1:0-5513 GCA_031548505.1 Bdellovibrionota bacterium
ACTTACCGAATATCAACAACTTTTGAAGCAATCCCTAGATTATTTAGACATAGAAAAAAAGGATATTCGTGAAAGGATTATTAAACTTATCTGTGAGAAAAAAACTTATCTTCAGGCAGCAAGCGACTTTTACCATATAAAAACAGCAGAAAGCGAAACTCTTACTAGTATTTATGATGGTCTAAGCTATATTAACGAATTAAATTATTTAAGCAACCACGACATCTACATTTCACTTAAAGGAAACAAATCCTATTGCTTAAGTATTCATTCTGGAAAATTTTATGAACAAGAATGTGTTAATAAAATTTTTTATAGAGTGTCTGAAACTAATTGGATAAAATCAATTTCTAAAAGTGATAACAGCGCAAGCGCTAGCTCTATTGAGATTCGTGGAATTGAATGGTGTATGAACCTTGATGGCTTAAATATTGTTGTGGTTAAAGATAATCTAATAGCCGACATAGTTAATATAGATATTTACGATAATTTTAAGTTAACAAGGAATTATATTTACACTGATAACAAGAAAAAAGAAAAATACGATGCAATAGAGCTAGCTAAAGAATTATACGAAAAACGAGGTTATGATATAGTAGCATCTCTTAATAATGCTTTGGATCTAAATATCCCATATCTAAAACATCCAAATTTATAGTCAATTTCAACTACTACAGAGAAAGATGATGGCAACTCTAATTATAACTAGTTGATGCCAAAGACTAAGCTGATTACGAAAAATATGCTTTTATAACTTATTAATTCTTCCTCCTAACCTTTCTACCATGTATCAAATCATACTCAGTTTTCGGTAATAAAAATAATAAAAAGTATAGCACTGACAAGAAATCTTATGCTACTCGCCTCGCCGCTGGTTACTTTCAAATTGAAGCCATAATTACATATTTAAACAAGATCGTTTGGTTAATTAGAAATAAAAAACTTCTGCAAAAACATCTAAATATCCATAAGCCAATTTTTTTAATGACCTTAAAAATAGTTCTGGTTTTAAGAGAAACTGAGATATTCGCTAAGGTCTAAGGAATATGTAAAAAATCTGGAGACATACCCAATGAAAAATACTCTAAGTCTGCTAAAATCAAACTTTATGGGACAATCGCCAACATGGTATAAACTAACCATAGTTGCTTTTTTGATTGTAAACCCAATAATATTTCACTTTGATCCATTTATAGCAGGATGGGCAGTCCTAATTCAGTTTATTTTCACCCTTGCCTGCGCTTTGAAATGTTATCCTCTACAACCGGGAGGTTTGATAGCCATACAAGCACTCATAATAGGATTAACCAATGCTAAGACCGTCTGGCATGAAGTAACGGATAATGTCCCAACTTTGTTCTTACTTATTTTTATGATTGCTGGGATTTACTTTATTAAAGATGTAATCTTTGTTGTATTCACCAAACTGTTTCTCTCAATAAAAAGTAAACCTCTACTATCTTTGGCATTCTGCTCTATATGCGCATGCTTAGCAGCATTCTTGGGTCTGATAACACTTGCAGCAATCACCGTTGCTGTAAGTTTTAATTTTTATGCTATATATCATAGAGCTACAAATCGTAGTAATGTAGATAATGAAAAAGAATTTGAAGAATTCCGTGGTTTTCTACGAAATTTGGTAATACATGGGGCAGTAGGAAGTACTATAGGAGGTACTCTAACAATGGTTGGCGAACCACAAAACTTGATGATAGCTACCAAGATGGGGTGGACTTTTACGGATTTTTTCACACATAACCACATAATTTCGATACCGGTCGCTATTTCTGCATTTATTTTATGCTTCTCACTGGAATTTTTTAAAGTTCCCGGCTTTGGGCACCAAATGCCTGAGAGAGCACGAGAACTAATAATGAAAGATTATAAAAAGAAAATCCAAGAAATGACTGAACAGAATGTCTATATCTATGCAGTTCAAATCATTGCAGGAATAATGTTGGCATTTTCACTTGCCTTTAGTGTCGCTCAAGTAGGTTTGCTAGGAATTGGATTGATTATAGTAGTAACAGCTTTTACAGGACGTACACAAGAACATGATCTGGCAGAGGCTTTTAATAATGCTATGCCTTTTACTATGCTAATAGTTACATTTTTTGTAATTTTGGGTGTGGTGCATGATCAAGGACTTATCACCCCATTAGCACAATGGGTTTTTACTTTTAGTGGCAAAGCACAACAAATAGCACTTTTCTTTACAAACGGAGTACTTTCTTTTGTAAGCGACAATGTATTTGTGGCTTCAGTATTTATCAGCGAAGTTGATAATGCCTACAATGCCGGCACTTTCCCTCGTGACTGGTACGAAAAATTAGGTGTAGTTATTAATATGGGCACAAATATTCCGGCAATTGCCACTCCGAATGGTCAGGCAGGTTTCCTTTTTATTTTAACTTCATCACTTGCCTCACTTATAGGGTTATCATATTTTAAAATGTTCAAACTAGTTCTGCCATACACTCTTGTGATGACAACTATTGGAGCATTATCTATATACTTTTTTCTTTAGGAGCAAACAATGGAAACTAATAACGTAATGATTACTTTTATTGTAGATCACGGTGATGCCTATGATGTAATGACAGCAGCAAGAAAAGCCGGGGCAAAGGGCGGAACGATAGTAAATGCTCACGGTACTAGCAGGGAAGACGATCATAAGTTCTTTGGAATGAACCTAATGTCAGAAAAAGAAATGCTTATGATCATAACAGAAAAAGAGTTGGCACAAGAAATCTTGGACGCTGTCAAAGATTTACCGGTATTTAAAAGACCCGGAGGTGGGATTATTTATACCTCAAACGTAAACTATATTGTTACGCCTTAAGGAAAAGTGCGATAGTGCGATAAGATGTTGGAGAGCAAAACTTAAAGTTAAAAACCCTCTTGTAAAAACAACTGTATTTGCATGGTTTCTTATAAAAAACGATTTTCAAGAATGCGCGCCTCGCTGTTCGGGCGTGAGGTCAGGAGGGAGGAGTTTGCTGACCTCCAAATGACTTCTTGATTAATATCGCTTAGAATAAAAAACGCATGCAAATACAGTCTAGGCAAAATATCTGTTGGGTCACGAAAGGTTTAGAATGCATGAGCGTGTGTTCTTACCTTCTGTGACGAGTCTCGTATTGCGTGGGTTAGATCTGCGCCGCATTTTGGCGTTCGACATACCCGAAAGTCACGCTGGAGACGGTAAGCACAATCATATTAGGGTTCCTTGTTTTACGGGTTTCAATCCTACACCAATACACCAAATACAATGCGCTGTTTTTGTTGGAATCGATTCATTTTTATGTACATTGAAAGTTTTCCATACGGCCTCTACCTGAGCTTCAGAGGGATAGTAAGGAATATTTCAACTCCATATAAATGACCCCGACCCTTTCAAGAACAAGCTAGGAATGCTCTAGTAAAAAATGCAACGTTCCGTGGTTTTAGCTCAGGACGCGTTGTGCACTCATAGAGAGTACCCTTTCTTGGTTAAAGTAACATTCTGTCAACAATGCCCGTTAGAATTAATAATAAAAATTAACTCTAACGGACATTGCTTGTAATGCTCTTTTCAATTTGCCTAGAAAATAAACCATCAGCAGATTATCAAACCTGCCAAAAACCTTATGTTAAGTTTTGCTTCTCTGCTAAATTTTAGAATTTAACAGAGAAACAAAAAAATCATCTACCTGATATTTTTATGCTTAAAAAGCATTAGGGCGTGTATATAATTTCCATATAATGTCAATATTTTAAGTGAAGATGCATAATTTCACCATATTTGACTTGCTCTAAACTTCTTTAGGGGTATCGGTTTTCCCGTATTTAGCTTTTATGAATTCGATGATTATTGGCATTATTGAAATTATAATTATCGCTAAAATAACTAAACTGAAATTCTTTTTTATATATTCTTCATTTCCAAAGTAAAATCCCGCATATAAAAATATACTAGTCCATAGGAATGCCCCGATAATATTATAAGCAAAGAACTTCCTATATGACATAATACCAACACCGGCTAAAAAAGGAGCAAAGGTTCTAACTATCGGTACAAAACGAGCAATTATTATGGTTTTCCCACCATATTTTTTATAAAATGCTTCCGTTTTTTCTAAATATTTTTTCTTAAAAAATCTTGAAGCAAAGTGATCTGGTGAAAATGCTTTTTCCCCAAAGTAAGCCCCGACGTGGTAGTTTACAGCATCACCAAGTACAGCAGCTACAAATAGAAGCAGGAAGAGTAAATGTATATCCATCGCATCACTTATGGCTGTGATTGCACCTGCAGCAAATAGCAACGAATCGCCCGGTAAAAATGGGGTTACCACTAAGCCTGTTTCGCAAAATATAATAACAAAAAGTATGCCGTAGGCTAATGGTCCATATTGACTGGTAATTTCGGCTAAATGTACGTCTATGTGGATTATAAAGCCCCAGAGGTATGATATAAATTCCATATTTTAATTATTTTTTAATAGGTTCTATGTGAAATAGTAAGATAAATAGAAAGATTGTTACTTTCTCAGAAGACTAATTTTTAGCAAAGAGCAAGAAAAAACATTATCAAGGCAGTAAAAGCTTTCGCTCTTACTGCCTTGAAGCCGATTAATCTATCAGGTCCTCTGAAGAATATCGACCATGAATGATACGTATAAGCTTCCATCCGGGAATCTGTATTTTTCTACAAATTTCCCTCTTATCAATTCCTTTCATGACTAAAGAGAAAATGTTTAAAACCATATTCCGTGACGGGATACAACAGCTTAAAACTCTTGGCACCGAAACAAATCCAACAATTTGTCCGGCAAAAAGATCTTCCATTGCTTCTTGTAATGACAAAGAAGCCTTTTGAAATCTTTCTTCAAGATCTTGGTAAATACCTTCCTTGCTCTGTCCGGCAAGTAAACGAAGATAGGTTTCGCTATAAAGACTTTCAACTGCTCGTTCCAATTGTTTTACGGTCTTTACACTTCCCTCACCCTTTCCTCTACTGTCCGGAAGAAGCAAGGAATATATGCCGAAGCCCTCCTTGAGCAATTTCCAAGATGTACTAGTAGCAATTCCGTATCGTTTAGAATACTCATTTAATAGAGAGGAAGAAAAAGCGTTCATGGAAAGCAGTATATCACTCAACTTCCTCAATCTTTCCAAAAATTCTGATTCGAAAATTTCAACCCTTCCCATATTTTTAAGAGAGTACATTTTTGTATGCTCCCTCTTTTTATTTATTATGGATGATAACGGTTGACTTTGATCAGTTTCTTGAGAAGTGATTGGCGGAAATCCTTCAAAACCGCCTTCTCTTAGCTTTTTAACCGAGCTACTATGAATCCCAACTTGCCTTGAAATTGCTTCGTTACATTGATTCTGTAAAAGAAGATTATATGCTTGTTGCAATAACTCTGCCTTTATCCTGGCCCGAGCTTTCTTTTTTACTTTTTCAAGAAGAATAATTTCCGAAAAACCCGGATAGCCACCTTTCCGCAGTTTACCTTCAGAAGTGTATT
>JAVBQZ010000104.1:0-16409 GCA_031548505.1 Bdellovibrionota bacterium
TCTTAATTTTTTATAATTTGAATATAAAAATTAACTTTAATTTTGATGAAATATACCATGTTCCTTTAATTTTTTAGATTTTTTGTAGGGTAAGTATATAAAACAGAAAGGATTTTTATGTTAGAAACAGTACCGTTCGAACGCGCTTTGGAAATTTTAAAAAAATATAATTCAGATAAATTTTTGCTGCAACATGCGCTTACGGTTAGCGGTGTAATGCGTTGGTTTGCCAAAGAGCTTGGTTTTGCCGATGAAGAAAACTATTGGACGGTTGTAGGTTTGCTTCATGATGTGGATTTTGAAAAATATCCAACAGAGCATTGCTTGCGCGCGCCGGAAATTTTACGAAGTGAAGGAATAACTGAAGATGTGATTCGTTCCATATGCAGTCATGGTTATGGCCTTACTGTTGATATTAAACCGGAGCATTTAATGGAAAAGGTTTTATATGCGGTTGATGAATTAACCGGATTGATTTGGGCGACAGCAATTATGCGACCTTCAAAAAGCACTAAGGATTTGGAACTAAAATCGGTGAAGAAAAAATATAAAACATTAAATTTTGCATCCGGTTGTTCTCGTGAGGTGATTGAAAATGGCGCGCAAATGCTTGGTTGGGAATTAGATGATTTAATTAGTAAAACAATTCTTGCTATGCGTGAATGCGAAGATAAGGTTTGATTATGAATTATGAGCTAAATCAACGGCATTTTTTAACTTGGGATGTACCTTTTTTGCATAATGTAGCTGATTTTATAATTGGTGCGCAGGAAAAATATTCTACTTTGCATGGAGTTGCTCAACCGAACTGGCTTGATTTACAAAATTATATAATTATTTTTCCAAACTCCAGTGCGAAACGTCGTTTCCTTGAACTTTTACTTCAAAAAACAAAAAATGCATCACTGATTCCGCCTACTATATTTACTATTGGTGGTTTTGTCGATTATGCCATTAGTAAAACACAAACAAATCTTAAAACATTTACTGACCTTGAAATTAATCTTCTTTGGGGAGAAGCAATAAGAAATGTTTATAAAAATGCCTCTACAGCAGTAAAGGAAGAATTAAAAAAAGTAAATTTAGCCTTAGATTTTGATGCACAGTTAGAAAAAGAACAGTCACAACTCGCCATTTATTCTTTCGCAAAGAAATTGAATTTAATTTATTCCACATTAGCGGGTGGTTTAAAGACTTTCCCAGATGTTGCGCGAATCATCGGCGAAATGAGCCCTGATTTAGAGAGTGAATGTCAGCGGTGGAATATGTTATCGTTATTTTATAATGAATATTGCAAACTTTTACAGGAAAATGTTGCGACTGACAGAAACCAAAAAGTCATCAAATTTTTAGAATCCCAAACTAATGCTGAACTTTTTGTAAAGAAGAATATAATTATTGCAGGCACAATTGATTTAGGAGAAAATCAAAAACAGGTTTTACAACATATCAAAAAACAGTTTGTTACAGAAGAATCTAAGACAAACACGACACTCACTACACTTGTTTTTGCGACCGATAATTATGCTGACTATTATGACGATTACGGAAGTATAAATATAAAAAAATGGTTGGAAGAAAAAATTGATGTAGCAGATGAACAGTTAGCAATTTGCGAAAACTACGATGGCCAAATTGCGGCATCATTTAATTATCTTGCTAAGAAGCAATCCCAAATAAATTATAGCGAAGAAATTACAATTGGACTTACTGATGGAAATATTCGTCCGCAACTTGAAATTTCGCTTGATGCACAAAATATCGCTTCGCATAGTGGTGCAGGCACGAGTATAACAAAAACAAAACCGATTGCTTTGTTATTATTAATTCAATCTTATATTATAAATGCTGATTATAAAAATTTTATCGCGCTTTTACGTCATCCTGATTTTGAGAGATGTATTGAGCAATACCTTCAAAAGAAGGAGGAGATAACTTTATCGAAAGATATTAGTGTTATTACGCAGGTTATAGAATATCAAACAGTACATCTTCAACGTGATTATGGAAATATTGCATTAGCAAAAAGCAAAAAAAATGATGCAATTATCATTGCGATTCAAGAATGTTTGCAAGAACTTTTCAAAAATTGGCAAACGAAAGAATTTAAGACATTAAATATTTGGGTAAAAGATTTTGCAGATTTAATAAATGAAATTTATGGTGCTAGAAGAAATAATACTGATAAAATAGACGAGTTAGTATTTGCCAAAATAGATGAAATATTAACTGAAATCATTAATTTAGATATAAAAGAAAAGTTTAACGCAGTTGATGCTTTTTATTTAATTTTATCTACGATTTCTGAGAATAAAATTTATCCGGACGTTAAATACAGTGGCGTTAATCTTCCGAATTGGTTGGAGATTCCTTTTGATGACGCAAAAGTACTTGTAATCATGGGTTTTAATGAAGGTTGTGTTCCTGAAACAATAAATGAAGATGCGTTTCTGCCTAATGGTATAAAAGATAAGTTAAATATTATTGATAATAATCGTCGTTTGGCTCGCGATATTGCGACTTTTAAAAGTATTTTAGAATCACGCAAACAAGATGTTTTACTAACCTGTTCGCGGATAATATCTTCAGGACGCGCTCTACCAAGTAGACTTCTTTTTATTGGCGATGAAGAAAGAAATGCATCACGCGTTTTAAAATATTTTGATAGTAATAAAAATAATTTTGCCAAACAAGAGGAAGAACGTCAAAAAATAGGTAGTCAACCAATCAAGCCAATCACGCAGGAATTAAAATATTTAAGCATTACTGCTTTGTCACGTTTTATTGAAGACCCTTATTTGTTTTATCTTGAAAAAGTTCTTGGCATTACGTCTTTTGCTGAGCCAGAAGAAAAAATTTCAGATTTAGAATTTGGGAATATTGTGCATGAAACGCTTGCAGAATTACAATATTTTAAAGAAACAACACCTAATTGGGATAAACTTAATGAAGAAAAATTAACACGAGAAATTTATTCATTTTTGCTTAAGAGATTGAGGCTATTATATGATAAACAATTCGGAGAGAATTCCTTTCCAATTACTCAATATCAAAAAGAAGTTATAGAAGGTCGTTTAATAAAATTTAGCAAATGGCAAGCGCGGCAATTTTTAGCCGGCTGGGAAATAGTCGCGATTGAATTTCCAGTTGAATCCACACCAATAGATGATAGAACGATAGACGAGTTTTCTATTTTAGATCTGCAATTTTTCTGTAAATCAGAAAAAGATGATAATTTTGTCGGTACAAAATTACGAGGACGGGTTGATAGGATTGATTATAACGCTGAACGCAAAGAATTTAGAATAATTGATTATAAATCAGGTGAGAATGCTAGAGATATTGAGAAGGATTATAAAAAATCAAAAATAACAGATACGCCGCCCATACAATTTAAAGATTTACAACTTGAAACCTATGCTTTTGTTTTACGACAAATTATTTTGCGTGAAATGCAGAAAACGAATGAGATATCTAAAACGACATTTGTAAAATGTATAGGAAAGGAAATAGATAACGTCATCATATCTATTGGTTATATTAATATTTCTGCAGATGCATCTGATAAAGATAATATATTTAGTCAGTTAGATAATTTTCATTCTTTACATTTAAATAACCCAACATTGATACTCGCTGAATTAGGAACTGAAGCAACAATTGATAAATATGCCTGGCAGCAATTAGAAACTATTATCAAGTTGATTATTATTTCAAATAAAAATGCAGAATGGGAATTTTTGCAAAAAGCAAATTCAGATTTACTAGAATGCTATGGCTTAGAATCAATGTATAGAATATTTGATGAAGAATTGGGAGGTGTTGATGATGAATAAACAAAATTTTACCTCAGAAATTGCCAATGAATTGTTACGGTCGGAAATTATAAAAGCTAACGCAGGCTCTGGAAAAACTTATAAATTAGCACAACGCTATATTGCAATTCTGGCTTGTTCAAATATTGAGGTTCAAGATATTTTGGCGACTACTTTTACTAATAAAGCAGCAAGTGAAATCCGTGAACGAATATTTCAACGATTAGCCAAAGCTATTATTGATAAAGGTGAGGGTGACCAACTTGCAATAGAACTCGATATTGCAAAACATTCTGATAGTGAGAAAAAGATTTTTTTTAATGCCTTGCTGCAAAAATTACTTAAGGCACAAAATCGCATTAATATTTCTACATTAGATAGTTTTTTCATAAAAATCGCAAAATGTTTTGGTTTAGAATTAGGTTTGCCATTAGACTGGAATATTCAAGGGAATATCACAGGTAATGCATTGAAGGTAGAAGCACTTAATAGTATTTGTGAAAAGGTTAACGTAAATGGTTTAAAAGAAATTAGCGAATTACTTAGTGGCGGTAAAAAGAAAAATATTTTTAAATTTATTAAAACGCCAAATGCTAACAATGTTAGAGAGCAAAATCTAATTTCACACGAAAACGTACACAGAATTTACAGAGATACTTTGACTGTTAACGGAGCAAATATTAATGCCTGGGATTGGATACTGCAACTTGATGAAGAAGAATTACGGAGAGTATTTGAAGAAAAGCAAGAAGAAATTAAGGTTTTAATTAAAAAATTAGAAGCAGTTTTAATCGACAGCCCACCTTTACCTTCTATTAAAAAACATATTCAAGAAAAACAAATTAATGCTTTTAGAGAAAAAGGGATTTTAGCATTTGTTAATTCAACTGCTTTTGCAAATGCTGTTGAGACTGGTTTTGCTGAAACTAAATTTGGTACTAGTAAATTACCCAACGAATTTGTTAAAATCTATGAAGAAATCTTTGAAATATTTATTCTTTGTCAAAAATTAGAAATGCAATCTCATCTATTGGCGTGGTTTAGTTTTGCAGCCTTGTATGATAAAGAATATGAAAAGATTTTGAAAGAGCAAAATCAATTATCTTTTGATGATATAAAATATTTTATTAGAACTAAAGCGAAGGATGAGTTTTGGGAAGTGATGCTTCCTATCTATTATCGTCTTGATGCAAAGATAAATCATTTAATGCTTGATGAATTTCAAGATACCTCGTGTGACGAACTTGGAATTTTAGCACCAATTATTAGCGAAACAATAAGTAAGAGCGAAGGAAATGTGGAGAAGTCATTTTTCTGTGTTGGTGATGTAAAACAGGCAATCTATTTTTGGCGTGGTGGTGATCATCGTGTATTTGATGCGACTAAAAAGAAATTTGCATTAGAAGAGGGGGAGCCACTAAAAATGTCTTATCGTTCTTCTCCTCTTATAATTAATCTAATAAATCATCTATTTGAACATATTAGTGACAATAAAGTGATCGCGAGTGTTCCGCAGTACGTTAATGATGATAGATGGGAAAATCAGTTTGTTCAGCACAAGGTAGCCGAAAAAAATTATGTGTTATCAGGCTACATCCAATGGATAAATCATATATTGCCACCTGGGAGAAAGAATTATGATACAAATTTTGTTTTAGACGATATTGCGAAACAGGTAAAAAAACTTGTTGATAGGCAAAAAGATATTTCTATTGGTATTTTGTTTAGATATAATTCTGATATTCAACGAATGTCTTATGTCCTTAAAAAAGCCAAAATAAATGCCCAGATTAGTGAGGAAGGAAAAATTTCGCTTTATGAATCATTAGCAGTGAAATTAGTTGCGGCGGTTATAAAATTAGCAATCTTTCCGGATGACCGTTCAGTGCAATATTATATTTATGAATCACCTGCGTTACGCGAAAAATATGGTATTAAATCAGCGACTGATTATGAAGCGTTTTGTAAAATTAGCATAGAAATAAGAGAAAAAGTAATTGAGAAAGGTTTTGGGACGACAGTTTATGATATTAGCAAGGAGATTATAGCAGAGTTTTTGGGCGAAGTACCTCGTTTAAAACAATTGCAAGAATTAGCATTTGAACAGGATAGAGAGGGAGTAACTTCAATTACAGAATTCTTACGACTTGTTGAAAACGAAAAATTTGAAGCAGAAAATAAATCAACTGTACGTTTAATGACGATACATGGTTCAAAAGGACTTGAATTCGATGTTGTGTTTTTACCTGAGCTAGAAAAAGATATCTTTAATAATAAGCCAATTATATTTGCTAATAAAAAGACGATATTCGCAAATGATGATGAGCGAGATGACTATAGTATGTCTGTTGCGAAGCGAGCGTTTATTGGGAAGCCAAATCTGAATATTGGCGATAAAAAGAAGATAGATATTTATGATTATAGTGAATTCGATGAAATAAAAAAGGAGACAACGGTATATAAGCAACATGTGCTATATGAAGCACTTTGTTTGTTATATGTTGCAATAACACGAGCAAAACGTGCGATTTATTTTTATACAATTAATAGAAATGTTAAGGATGATAAATCAATAGAAAATATCAAACTTACTTTTGCGGGGATTTTAGAAAATGCGTTGGATAATTTTAACTCATCCGAAAAAGAAATAGTTTTAGAAAAATCAGATGTATCGTTTGAAGATGATGATATTATGAGAATTTCTTGGGGTAATAAAAATTGGGGTGAGAATGTAAAAATAGTAGATAATGATGTGGTATATTCTCTTAATAACGATACTCTACTACCTTCTTATTGCAATATTAAAAATTACCGTGCCTGTGATGGAGAGAAAGATAATCTTATCGAATTCAAAAATCTTTCAATTGTTTCGCCGTCTAAATTAGTAGGAGAGTGTTGTGATAATGAAGTTGCTGAAACCTATAAAAACAAGAAAATTATAGATTTGCAGAATAATAAGCGAACAGATAAAATGTTATTTGGAACTTTAGTACATTTCTTTTTTGAGCAGATAACGTGGTTGGGTAACTTTGATGTGAAAAAAAGAAAAGATGAATTATTATATGAGGCGCACGAAAAATTTAATTTAAATAATGGCCAAACATCTCAGTTAATTGAACAAGCTTATAACCATTTTGAAAAATATTTGAATTCAGAGAATGGAAAAAAGATATTTAGTAAAGATTATATTGGTACCTCACAAAATAAATTTAATGCAGTTGTTTATAATGAAATGCAAATTGCCTATTTGAATGAGGCGCGCGAAATTGTAAAAGGTAAAATAGATAGATGTGTGATGTATTATGCAGATGAAAATGTGGAAACAACAAAACCTATATTAGTAGAGATATTTGATTTTAAGACGGATGAAATAAATTCGGAACAAGAACGCCTAGATAAAACGGACTGCCATCAGCCACAACTTAATTGTTATAAGGAAGCGGTAAGACAGCTCATTCAGTGCGATTGTGATATTACAACAGAGTTGGTTTTTATTTAATAAACTGCTTCCAAAAATGTTACATTATTAATATTTTGCATCATAACCCAGTGATGTGGGTTGGTTTTAAGGTTTTCACTTTAAACAACGAGGAGTTAAGATGTTTTTTGTCGTGTTTTTGCTGTGGGCGCTCTTTGTCGGTTCAGCCGCCTTTTTGGGCTATCTTGCAAACGGCAATATGCAACCGATTGCGGCCAAGTACGAAAGCTTGATCAAACAAGGTGCTATTGTTTTGTTTGTCGCGAGTATGACAACGACGCTGCTTGGGTTTTTATACCTGTTCGCTCATGCTATAGCTAAGGCTATGGTGAACTAAATATAATATACCGAAGCGAACTCCTTTGATGGCATAAATTTTATAATTTATGCCATCAAGATTTCTTTTAATGTTTTTTAAACTAATCCACTAATTCCATTCTTTTAAGTCTGTAATCTTGCTTCGCCTCATCCTATATTCGGCTAAACTAGAATTAGTTTGTTGTTCTAATGTATAAAAGTCTGTAGCTGAAATCTAAATTAATTTAGCCTATGGAGGCATAGTTGTTCTTGATTAATAATTTTATTATATGCAAACAGCAATTATTATTGGTGCGGGGCCGGCGGGATTAACTGCGGCGTACCAACTATTAAAAGAAACAAATATTAAGCCAATAATTTTGGAAGCGACTGATATTATTGGTGGAATTTCTGCAACAATTACTCATAATGGGAATCGTTTAGATCTAGGTGGGCATCGTTTCTTTTCAAAAAATAAACAAGTTATGCAGTTGTGGACAGAATTGATGCCAGTACAGGGCGCTCCAGCGATTGATGATAAAATATTAGGGAGTAAAAAAGATTACGCTGTGGCTGGTCCAGATCCGGAATTATCCGATGGTGTAATGTTAATTCGCCATCGTCTATCGCGTATTTTATATTTACGAAGTTTTTTTAGTTACCCGATTAGCTTATCATTCACAACTTTTAAAAATATGGGTCTGTGGCGCACATTTGTTGCAGGCATTGGATATATTTATGCTATGTTGTTTAAGCGTGAAGAAAAATCGCTCGAAGATTTTTTTGTAAATCGTTTTGGTTATCCATTATATTCAATGTTTTTTGAGGATTATACAGAAAAACTTTGGGGGGTACATCCTAGAAATATCGCGCCTGATTGGGGTGCACAACGCGTGAAAGGGTTATCTTTATTTAAAGCTGTATCTGAGTTTATCAAAAAGACGCTAAATATAAAGAGTAAGCAAATTGAGACATCATTAATAGATGAATTCTTTTATCCCAAGAAAGGTCCAGGGCAATTATACGAATTGATGGCTGAAAAAATAAAAACTGTTGGAGGGAAAATCCATTTAAATAGCGAAGTGCGAAATATTGAAATTCATGGTGATGAAATTGTTTCTGTGACGACATTGGACGGAAGAAAATTTGCGGGAGAATATTTTATTTCCTCGATGCCAATTAGGGATTTGATTAATGCTTTAGATGACAAGGCGAGAAATAATAATATAAATGAAGTCGCAAACGGTTTGGTTTATCGTGAATTTATGACGGTCGGTTTATTAGTAAAAAATTTAAAATTAAAAAATGAAACAAAGTTAAAGACAGTCAACAATATTATTCCCGATAGTTGGATTTATGTGCAGGAGCGAGATGTACGTTTAGGGCGTATTCAGGTTTTTAATAATTGGTCACCGTATATGGTTGCCGATTTTGAAAATACGGTTTTTATCGGATTAGAATATTTTTGTAACGAGGGCGATGAGATGTGGAAACAGAGTGATGAAGATTTTATAAAATTTGCGGTTGCTGAGCTTGTGAAGCTGAAAATCATTGATGAAAATGATGTTTTGGATAGCGTACGGATTAAAGTAAAGAAAGCATATCCGGCGTATTTCGGAACATATGAGAAATTTAATATTGTTCGAGAATATCTAAATGTTTTCGATAATTTATATTGTATCGGGCGTAATGGGCAACATCGCTACAATAATATGGACCATTCAATGTTATGCGCAATTGAAACGGTAAAGGTGATAAAAAATGGTGGCTTAAATAAATATAAAATTTGGGATGTGAATGCAGAACAAGAATATCATGAAGAAGTTAATACATGATTTTTACTGATATGGGGTTCTTTCTTGTTGCTGCAAAAGAGCCCCCATACCAACTTTTATCAATTTATTTCTTATCTAAACCAATAAATGGCACGGTATTACCTAGCATATATTGTGGTAAGGTGCCGTTCCACTTCTGAACTGCTTCATATTGGACTAGGCTTGCATTTTGCGTAAGCGCGTTGGCACGAATTCTCATTGATTCGGCTTCGGCTTGGGCAGAAATGATTTTTTGGTTTGCTTCTTCTTTAATTCGAACAGTATTATTTTGAGCTTTGATTGCATTTTGAACTGCAACAACTTTTTCCTCAATCGCTTTTTCAAAGTCATCAGTATAGTCAATGTTTGTTATCTGTACTGCTTCAACAACTACAGGGTAACCTTCTAAACTTTGTAGTAACATTTCTTTTATATCATTCGCGGCTTTGTCACGGTTCTCAATAAGATTAGCAGCCTCCCACTTGCCGATAGCAGTTTTGGTTGAGTCTTCAATACGTTGTGCAACAAGCCGCCTAAACCAATCAGTACCATATTGTCTGTAGGTTTCAATTACACGGGCTGGATCAAGATGGACGTTTATAGCAATCCCAACATGTGCTTGTTGAATATCTTTAGTATAAACTTGCGTCGTGTTTTCATATTTGATTGTTTTTACATCAAAAATCGCAACAGTTTGAATAACTGGAACGTAAAGTACGAGACCTGGTTGTGAAATATTGTTAGATGCTTCGCCGAAAGTCAATTTTACGCCGCGCTCGCCTTCATCAATTGTTGTAAATGGTTTCAATACAATCAAAGCCATAATAATAAATACCGCACCGATAATTTTTTTCTCCATAATAATCTCCTAATATGTCATTCGCGAAATACTATACCTTATTTTTTTATCTCAACATTGCGTCGCGAAGCGATGCAAATCTACTTTTTCAGTATTAACTAATTATAATAGAATCGCAAACCAAATTAATAAAAAATTAATAATTGCAAGTAATACTGCTAAACTGCCGTAATCCTTTGCACGTTTTGAAAGTTCGTGTCTTTCAGTTGAAATTCTATCAACGATAGCTTCAAGCCCGGAATTTAAAATTTCTACGATTAGCACAAAAAGGACTGCTCCTATTAATAGCGCGCGTTCGAAAGCATTTACTTCAAAATAAAATGTAAATGGAATTAAAATTACCGCTAGAATAAATTCTTGTCTAAAGGCGATTTCATTTTTGACTGCTGATTTAAAACCATCATAAGAATAGATTGCTGCTTTAAAAACTCGTTTAATATCTAATGTTTTCATAGTAGGCAGTATTTATAAAATATTTTTAGTTTAGGTCAATAGACTCAATTGATTTTAAAATTCTAGTAAAGTTATTTAAGAATGGGCAGTGGGCAATTACCTCTCTCACAACTGCAAGCGCTATATAAAAATGGCAGGAGTGTATATTATTTACATCTTGCATATATTTATTGTCGGCGTATAAGCAATCACTCTTAGTTTCTTAGTATTATCTACATTTTATTACCATACTACTATTCATTACTACCATTCATTTTTTTTATGAAAACCTTAATTAAAATAATCCTCGCTATTCTCGTTTTGTTTTTTATTTTTATTGGCGTAATTTTAGCTTTTGCTAATCCAATTTTGGAGCACTTTAAACCGCAAGCGGAGGCAATGTTATCGAAAAAGCTTAATAGTGAAGTTAGTATCGGCAAAGTTTCGTTAAATATCATTCCTAATACTGCTATTAGATTAAATGATGTTCAGCTTAAAAATAAAGATGGTAAAGCATTAAAAGTTGGATATTTTTTAGTAGATACCTCGTTATTAAAACTTTTACAAAAGCAAATTACGGTAAATAGTGTTGTGGTTGCTGATACTGATGTTGAAATTACGCGCGCGAAAGATAATTCGATTTTGGTTAATAATATTGATTTCAAAAAAGAATTGGCATCTCCATCAGCAAATGAAAAGCCATCACAGCCGGCAGACGAAAGCTCTGAGCCAGCAAATTACGATATTCAGATAACAAAAGTAGAATTAAAAAATATTAACATTTTATTTATTGATGAGCAGGTCTCACCGAAGCAGGAAATCTCAATTAGTATTGATGATATTGTACTTGATGAAATTGTCTTACAACAATTGCAGTCTAATTTTTCAGCAGCAATCGGATTATTTAGTAAGAAAGGCGTAAATTTGAGTTTTTCTGGTGGAACCGCGCTAAACGCTAAAGCACCACTGAACTCTACATTGTCTCTAAATGCTAGTTATAACAATGTCGACGTCGCTAAATTATTGACTGTTGCACGCGCTTATGGCGTGGATTTATCTGCACTTCCGCTTGATGATGCATTGGCTGCAAAAATTAAATTAAATTATCCAGGTGATTTCAATAAAACTTCGTTGAATTTAGATTTAATTTTAAAAGGAGCTCCAAAAACAAATATTGCAGCGACTTTTAAGCCAATTACTAATGCTATAAATGTGGCGTCAGACATTGTTTTTAAAGACACTCCATTAACTTTAAATGCAAATGTTTCTAGTGATTTTATTACAAAAGCAAGAATGTATGAAGGAAAGGTTAAGGTATTTGATGGCAATATAGCGTTTGATGCGAATTATGGTTTAAAGAATAAGGCATTTGACTTAGACGTAACTGGTAAAGGAATCAATGTTGCAAAAATGTATAAATTTGCTTTGCCGCAGCAGAAAGATGTAACTTTTTCTGGTGAAGTAACTGAGGCAGAAGTAAAGATGCGAGGTAATGCTGGGAATCTAAAACCATCATTAAATGGATTTGCGAATTTGTTTTTAATTGATGGTTCAATTGAAGGGATAAATATTTTAGCGCAATCATTAAATGTTGCACTAAAAGTTCCGGGCTTTACAGACACGCTAGTAAAATTTTTACCGGAAAGATATAGCGGATTGATGAGTAATGAGCGAACTGTATTTAAAACGCTAGAGTTCAAAAGTAATGTTGCCGAGCAAAGAGTAAATATTACGGACTTTATAATTAAACATTCTGAGTTTACAATGGAAGCGAAAGGTAATGTTGCTTTCGCTGGTAATATCGTAATGCAGGCGCGTTTATTGCTTACACAAGATGCTTCAGATCATATCATTAAGAAGAATGCTAAATTGAAATGGCTGTTAAATGATGCAGGTATTGTTGAAATTCCATTAGTCATTTCAAAGAATGAAACAGGAAAGGTAATGGTTGTACCGGATACAGCTGAGCTTGTTAAACGTGCTTCACAAGGGTTTATTTCTGATAAATCAAAAGTAATAACCGAAAAGGTTAATACGCAACTAGATAAACTATCCAATAAATTAGGTGGGAAGAAAAACCCAGAAGGCGAAGCAGCTAATGGGGCAATCGGGACAACTAGTACTGAAAAACCGGCTAGTAAATTGGGTAGTGCATTAGGTGAGATATTTAAAAAATAATTCTTAGAGTTTAAAGACTCTACTCTTGTTTAAAAATCCCGAACGTTTTTTACTAGAAACGTTCGGGATTTTTTATTTCTGTGTACATACTTCTCCTGCTTGAATTTTTCTGTAAAAACTGAAATCGTTTTATAGGAAAATTCAAATAACAGGTGAAAGCTCTCTTTCCTTGTCAATAATAAAAAATATTTTTTCTTTCTTTTTATAAGTTTTTACTGCGTTTAAAAAAATGTCCTGTTTTTATCGTTTGTTAGAAATTTTAGCCCCTAATAATTTTTTTAAACATTAAAAACTGATTGCACGATTTGAAAATTTTGCATTAGGAGCGGCGCGCTTTTTGTTTTATTAAAATTTTTTAAGGGAGGCAATGATGTCCGAATTAGTAAAAGCAATTTCTGATGAGCAATTTGAACAAGAGGTAGTAAACTCCGACGTCCCAGTATTAGTCGATTTTTGGGCGCCTTGGTGTGGTCCTTGTAAATCAATGCTTCCGGTCGTTGAAAATGTCGCCAAAGAAATGGCGGGTCAATTAAAAGTTGTAAAGATTGATATCAATGAAAATAGCGAAGTCGCTAATGCGAATAATGTACGTAGTATTCCTAACTTTATAATCTACAAGGGGGGAGTTAAACGTGAACAGTTCGTTGGAGCACGCGATAAATCCGACTTGATGAGTATAATCAAAAGTATTCTATAATAATGGATTTAATTCAGTTTATCCAATATCATGATGGTGATGACGTCTATTTAATAAATTCAGATTATAATTTAGAAGATTGTAGTAGTTGTATTTCAGGATATTTACCTTTGATTAAAAGTAAATATCCTGAAAAAGACATAGAACACAGTGGCTTTGTAGCCAATTCTGCTCCTGCTCAGGAAAATCAAATAGAGAACCGAACAAATAAATATGAAATGGTAGTTGGACGCGGTCAAGTGCAGATCTTTACGATAAAAAAAGGGCATGATGGTTTGATGCAAGAAATCATTTTGCGTAAATGTTTGCGTGGAGGCTTTTTTAGGAAAATTTTAGGCGATAAATTTTTTAATGTTCCTTTTTTAAAGAGGCAGTCAGAAAGTTTTTTTAAAATAATTTTCAATCAGTTATTCCCATCAATTGTTTTTAACCGCCCTTTTGCAGAGATACATATTTTAAAATTTCTTTATGAGAATGGGCTAGCAGTTCCCAAGCCAGCATTTGCTTTATTCCGAGTTAATACGAAAAAATCATTTTATAATGGTTTTGTTGCAACTGAAAAGATCAATGATGTTGAAAATCTGTTAGAAGTTGTGCATGGCGACTATGATGAAAAAAAATTATCTGTACTAGCGTTTTTACTTGGGCGTGAGGCACGCGAAATGTTGGAATTAGGAGTTTTTCATTCTGATTTACATTTAGGTAATGTGCTGGTAAATCAAGAAAAAAATACGGTTTATTTAATAGATTTTGATAAGGCATTCAAGTTTCCACGTGAGGAACTATTCCAGTATATGTTAAAGACGGCTCGTCGTTTTGCTAAATCTGCGAATAAACATAAAGTTAGTGATTATATACTTGCACCGTTTTATGAAGGTTTGGGAATAGGTTGACATAAATTAGCTCTTAGCCATTACTTCGCATTAATAAGTCATTTCTGAAAGAATTTTCTACCTATTAAATAGACTAACAAAAGCTTTCAAAGTGGTAAGATTAGCTAGGTTTTTTCAAATAATTTCAATTAGTTTGGAAATAAATCATGCTAAATAGATAAATTGAGGCTTTCGCATGAGGTTTATTTAAAATTTATAGCACATTTTCCCAGTTTTTTAGCATAATCTGTGTACATGATTTAAATATGGGTAGAAGAAAGTAAACATTACCTTCTGTAGAGTTTTGTCAATACGTAATAGATATATCAAATACAAACAGAACTCTGCGGAAGGTAATAAGATAAACCATGGTTTTAATCCGTTGGATTAGTGGTTTTTCTACAAGATGTTTAGTGCGAAAGGAGTTCTTTCATGACTAAAAAAGAAAAAATCGTAACGTTGTGCATCCTGTGCTTGGTGGCTGGTTTTGTGCTTTCTTTAACGCTGGTTTATGCGGGGATGGACGGTAGCAATACCGCGGTTCCAAATTTGGCCGACTATCAACATTGGAAGTGGGTAATGGTCGAATGTGATGGAAGACGCAGCGACATCCCACCTCACACTGTGGCCGAATTGACTCCGGAAATGCTGGCACAGGTTGACAGAATCTGTCAGCTACACGAAGTGGATTATGTTGGTCTTACACCAATCCAACGGATCGCACTTTTGCTTAACGATGCAGAGGCTACGGCAAAACGCGGCCGATATGATCGTGATAGTCGTCAAATATCGCGCATGCATTTACTTGAAGCGCGAGAAAGGGCGTCTTTGCAAGATGCATTAAAAATGGATCGTGTAGCAGCCCAAAATCCATACGTGCCTGCTAAGCCGAAAGTGACGAAGGACAAAGTCATCGAGAGGCTTATTGTACTGAGTACTGAATTTGACACTTCCCTTCATCTGAAGTGGAGAGAAAATGCAGGTACATTGGAGCGTACTAATGTGTACTGCGAACTCGCCGAAGGGATGATAAAAAACGGCAGTTATCTTGAGGCGGAAACGGCAATTTCACGTGCGCAGAATGCCATTTTTGCAACAGAGTACGAGTACGAGTTTATGGAGGCACTCAGGGATCATTACCAAGCTCAACGTGATAGCGGGTTAATCCCTGATTCCGACAGAATTCACATGTATGATTATGTATTAACCCGTTATAAAGAGCATGAACATGCTCTGCACACAAAAGAAGAAAGGATTGAATTACGCAGGCAAATAGCCCCACTCTTGAA
Organism: Bdellovibrionota bacterium; assembly: GCA_031548505.1. Taxonomy (GTDB): domain Bacteria; phylum Bdellovibrionota_C; class UBA2361; order SZUA-149; family JAITKM01; genus JAITKM01. The sequence goes on from JAVBQZ010000104.1 coordinate 15,732, forward strand.
AAAGATGATTCAAGAAGGCCATTTGCCGCAGCCGAAGTATCTCTCTAATACTTGTGCTGAGTAGTTTGAAGATTTCTTAATGTAGCTAGGCAACTTGTTTTAGAAATTGGAGTCATGGTATCTAAAAAATACCATGACTCCTCATTGTTTTAACTTTATCTTATTATCTTTTAAATATATTTCGTCTTTCTCGAATTACTCATCACATCCTCCCGTATCATTGCAGATAGACCGCCAATGATTTTTATTAGCTGATTCATTTCTCTTATTTCACGCTTTGAATAGCAAGTGCAAAGTTGTGCAAATAATTTTCGTTGTTTCTTGATTACTTTTTCATATTCGTCAAAGCGTGCAAGAGTGGCAATAATTTCTTTTTCAAATGGCATTTCATTTATAGTAAAAATAATTTTACGTGCGGTATTAACTGCAGTTTCCAATTCATTTATTGAATATGAGATTTTTGCAATAGTGGCGGCAGTGATGTTGGTGTAAGTAGTTTGGCAGGCAGAATTAACATTAATGTCGATAGAATCATTTTCAATTATAACAGGAGTACTGATAATCGTTTGTTCCATAATGTTTATCCTTCATTAAGTAGTTGATACTGAAAAAGCAGATTTGCGAAGTGATGCAACGCAAAGATAAAAAATCTAACGAACAAAGTAAGTCAGATTTTTT
>JAVBQZ010000158.1:0-4501 GCA_031548505.1 Bdellovibrionota bacterium
CAATAAAATTTATATTAATAAAGATAAAGTCACAGTTTATAACAAAGTAATTGCAAGTCAATGTACTAGAATCTTTGCATTTTATAAGCCAACAAATGTTTTAACAACTATGTATGACCCACAGCATAGGCCATCTGTTGCCGATTATGTAAGTAAACTCCCGGTTAAGGTTTTTCCAATTGGACGTTTGGATTTTGACGCTGCTGGTCTTTTGCTTTTAACGAATGATGGTGATTACGCCAATAAATTATTGCACCCACGCTATAAAATATCGCGTTCTTATTGGGTAGTTTTAGATAATTTTATTGATGATGCTCAAATTATTAAATTGCAAAAAGGAGTTGAACTAGAAGATGGGTTTGGTAAGGCAGATTTTTTAAAGAGAATTCAAAAAAGCTCAGTTCAAAAATATTTTAAGAAAATACCTGATGCAAGTTGTGTTGTAAATATAATTGTCAGCGAAGGACGTAATCATTTTGTGAAACGTTTATTTGAAAACCTAGATTTTAATGTCCAACAACTTTTCCGTCACAATTATGGTAAGCATAAAATTGGGACATTGAAATGTGGAGAGATCAGAGAGGTGGGTTTTAGATAATCTCTTTTGTTACGTTTTTATTCTATTTTAATTGCTTTTGATACTTAGCTTTATACATACTCAAATTCTATTTAAAATATTAAAATTTGAGTATGTTTATGTTATAATTATAGGCTCTTTACAATTTCATCAATTCCATTAGCAATTTCTTCAGATGTAACATCAGCTGAAGCGAACAAAACATCAAAGTTATCCTTTAACGCTTTGGCAAATGAGTCCCTATTGTTAGTAGGAATATCTAAAATATCAGCAAGGGAAGCAATTGTCTCGCCACTACCACGAGCGACATCAATTGCGAATTGGTTCTTATTGCCATCGATAAATGCAACAGTTTTCCAATTTGAAGTTACTAGCCCATCTTGAGTACAACCAGAGGTCCCAGAAGTAATAGCAAATGTTTGGTTTCCAGAAGTACCGTTTGTAGTTGCACCAAGCACTTGTGGAGCAATTCCACGTTGTCCAGCGAATAATTTTGACCCCCAACCACAAGAACCAATATTGTTTTCATTTCCAGCAAAAGCATTGGATGAAAGCAAGGTAAAAACCGAAAGTGATAATAATAGTTTTTTCATAATATAATTCCTTAAAAGTATTGGTAGGTAGTGTTATTTATCTACCAATTGTTTACTACAGTTATTACTACAGAGTTGTTTATAAATTTACCTCTTCTATGTCTGATAAGTTACCTTATCGGGCATAGAAGAGGTAAAATATAGGCATCAACATTTATTGTACATTACACACTTCAAATTCTAAGCCGCTTTTCTTAGCATCAACTATAATTTTTGCGCCATCCATAACTTCGCCAGCAATAATTTTACGCGCAATTATCGTCTCAATATGTGTCTGAATATAACGCTTTAATGGACGCGCGCCAAAGCTTGGTTCATAACTGCTAGTTACAATAAAGTCCTTTGCAGCATCGGTCAATTCAATAATGATATATCTGTCTTTCAAACGTGCCTGCAAGTTTATCAAAATTAAATCTACAATTTTCTTAATATCGTCTTTTATTAATGGCTTGAATAAAATCGCTTCATCAACACGGTTTAAAAATTCCGGGCGAAAACTATTTTTTAGTTCTTTCATAACTTCATCACGTACCGCGTCAGAAATTTCACCATCTTTTTTAACACCGTCTAACAAGTGATATGCACCAATATTTGACGTCATAATAATAACTGTATTTTTAAAATCTACCACTCGCCCTTGCGAATCAGTCACCCGTCCATCATCTAAAATCTGCAATAATATATTAAAAACATCAACATGCGCTTTTTCAATTTCGTCAAATAACACAATTGAATAGGGCTTGCGACGAACTGCTTCTGTTAACTGTCCGCCTTCATCATATCCAATATATCCCGGAGGTGCACCAATTAAGCGCGAAACTGAGTGTTTTTCCATATATTCGCTCATATCAATTCGCACAATATGTTCTTCAGAATCAAATAATGCTTCAGCAAGAGCACGGGCAAGCTCGGTTTTACCAACGCCAGTCGGACCTAAGAAAATAAATGAACCAATTGGCCTCTTTGGATCCTTAATTCCAGCCCGCGCACGCAAAACGGCGTCAGCCACAAGTCGCACCGCTTGATCTTGTCCAATAACGCGTTTATGTAAAATGTCTTCCAAATGCAACAATTTTTCCTTCTCACCTTCTACAAGTTTCACAACTGGAATTCCTGTCCAACGCGAAACAATTTCAGCGATTTCATTGTCAGTAACTTCTTCACATAATAAACGTGAATGCCCTGTATTAAAACCTAGTTCTGCCTCTTTTAATTTCTTTTCCAGATCAGGTAATTTACCATGTTTCAATTCAGCAGCTTTTTCTAAGTTATAACTTAGCTCTGCTTTAGAAATTTTAGTGCGCACTTGCTCAATTTCCTCACGCAGATTCTGGACAGTTTTAATTGCATCTTTCTCTGTTTCCCATTGTAACATCATTGGGGCAAGCTTTTCTTTTAATTCATTTAATTCAGTTGTCAATTCAACTAGGCGTTTTTTGCTTGCATCATCTGTTTCTTTTTTTAATGCAGCTTGCTCAATTTCAAGTTGAATTACACGACGATTTATTTCGTCTAACTCAGCTGGCATTGAATCAATTTCAGTTCTAATCATCGCACAGGCTTCATCAATTAAATCAATCGCTTTGTCTGGCAAAAATCTATCTGTGATATAGCGATTAGATAATAGACTGGCTGAAACAATTGCATTATCTTGAATATGTACGCCATGATGAACTTCAAAACGTTCCTTAAGACCACGCAAAATCGAAATTGTATCTTCAACAGTTGGTGCCTCAACCAATACTGTTTGAAAACGACGTTCAAGCGCTGCATCTTTTTCAATATATTTACGATATTCATCTAAAGTTGTTGCACCAATACAGTGTAATTCGCCTCGAGCCAAAAGCGGTTTCAATAAATTGCCTGCATCCATTGCACCATCCATTTTTCCCGCACCAACTATTGTATGCAATTCATCAATAAATAAAATAATTTCACCATTTGATTCTTTAATTTCATTTAGTACCGCTTTTAAACGTTCCTCAAATTCACCACGATATTTTGCACCGGCAATTAATGAACCCATATCAAGCGCGAAGATTTTTTTATTTTTTAAACCTTCCGGCACGTCTCCTCGTACAATACGATGGGCAAGCCCCTCCACGATTGCCGTTTTGCCAACTCCTGGTTCGCCAATTAATACTGGATTGTTTTTTGTTTTACGTGATAAAATTCTGATGACCCGTCTAATTTCTGCATCACGTCCTATAACCGGATCAATCTTCCCTGTTTGCGCTTCTTTTACGAGTTCGCGACCATATTTCGTTAATGCTTCGTAAGTCGCTTCTGGATTTGCTCCCTGAACTCGTTGATTTCCACGCACAGTAACAAGTGAATTTAAAAGCTTATCGCGCGTAATGCCAAATGTTTTTAAAATTTCGGCGGCTTTGCCACCAGAAGAAATTAATGCAATTACAAGATGCTCAACTGAAACGTATTCGTCTTTTAAACGTTTTGCTTCTTGCTCTGCGTTTGCTAGAACACTGGCTACACGTTGTGAAATATAAATCTTTCCTTGTTCAAATCCAGGACCTGAAACTTTCGGTTTCTTTTCAAGTTCTGCATATACAGTTTGCGTAAAATTTTTGCGATCAATGCCAAGTTTATCTAAAATTCTATGAAAAATTCCGTTATCCTGATTTGCTAAAGCGTAAAGCAAATGCTCATTATCAACTTCTACATGACCTAATTTCATTGCAATGGATTGCGCAGAACTTAAGGCTTCCTGTGATTTTTGTGTTAATTTATTTGTATCCATAAGGTATATGACTCCTATTAATTAAGTTTTTTTTCAGAGAAGCCATTATTATAATTCTTACAAATATTTTTTTCTCGTCTAGTCATCTCTCATGATGTTTTTTTATTAAAAAACATAGTATATTTGTATATGGCTCCACTAATATAACTACCCATGCTTCAAAAGGGTTCAAAATTTCGGAGACCCTAAGGAGTATGAGTGTATAATTTAAATTTGTTTATAGTTGCAAAAACGCCGCGCAATTTAAACATAAATATGAATAGCTGCAATCTACCTATAATTAGCTGTGTTTACTAATAATTTTGATATAATGGAGAATAATAGGCTCAAATTCTCCTAAAAATAGGGAGAATATTTTGTTTTGCAAAATTCTCAAGGCTGGTAAAATATTCTTTCTCGCCTTAAGAAGAAAGTAATTTTGACTTCAATATTAAATAATAATCATTAGTTACTAGCTACTACTTATGTCTCAAACAATTTTTGCACAGATCACACCGCCTGGGTATTCATCAACTGCTATCGTTCGCGTTAGTGGTGATAAATGCAAAGATATTATTCAACAGCTCTGTGACA
>JAVBQZ010000180.1:0-11673 GCA_031548505.1 Bdellovibrionota bacterium
TTACCATTAATTATTGATGACACTTGGATTGAAAACATTAGAGTTAATCTACCTGAATTGCCAACTCAAATCATACAACGTTTTGTTGATGATTATAAATTAGATAGTGCAATTGCTGAAATTCTCATCAACGATAAATTAATAGTAGATTATTTTGAGAAAGCTCTTTCAACTCATTTCAATCCGGTCGCAATCGCAAATTGGATAATTACCGAATTATTCGGGCGCTTAAATAAAGAAAATAACTCATTTGATAATTGCCCGATTAGTGCACAAAATATTGCATTACTTGTGCAATTAATCGACAACGACATAATTTCCGGAAAAATTGCAAAAGACGTTTTTGATAAAATGTTTATTACCGGGAGAAACCCAGAAAATATTGTCAAAGAAGAAAATCTAATACAAATTTCCGATAATGAAGTTATTGAAGAAATAATTGATAAAGTACTAGCAAATAATCAAACGCAACTTGAGCAGTATAAAGCGGGGAAAACGCAATTATTTGGATTTTTTGTTGGACAACTAATGAAAGAAAGCGCAGGGAAAATAAACCCGAACTTAGCAAATGAAATTTTACAAAAGAAACTGATGGAGAGTTAATTTACCTAATTTTTCTTGTATCTTGATTTTATTTTTGAATAACAATTGTATGAACCTACGTAATGCACAATTTACAATGCACAATGCGCAATTCCCAACCCCACCTTCCATTTAATAGTGGTATTTTTTCTGGGGAGGAGAAGGGGGCATTGTGCATTATAAATTGTGCATTGTGCATTATATAATGTAATTATGAACAACCTTGAATTTGCAAATCTCTTATTTCCGGACGTAAAACACGACATCGCATATTACGAAGAAAAATATCCTCCGCGTAACTTACCTGAAACCGCGCTTGTCACCCGCTCTGCTCCAAGCCCGACCGGTTTTTTACATCTTGGGACTGTATATAATTTTTTTGTTAATCAAAAATTTGCACGACAGACAAAAGACAGCGTGTTTTATATTCGCATAGAAGATACCGATAAAAAACGTGAAGTAGAAAACGGCGTTGCGAGTTTAATGCACGATATATCTTTTTTCGATATTAAAATTAATGAGGGAGTCATAGGGCAAGATAAAGAAATCGGGAATTACGGACCTTATACTCAAAGCAAACGTGGGGAAATTTATAGAACCTTTGCCAAATATTTAGTGACACAAGGACTAGCCTATCCGTGTTTTTGTTCTGAAGAATCATTGACAAACGACCATAATGTACAAATCGCAGCTAAAGAACGTCAAGGGTATTATGGAAAATGGGCGCATTGTAGAAATATTTCAATTGACGATGCTGCAGAACGAATTAAAAACGGCGAAAAATATATCGTCCGACTTAAATCACCTGGTAATTATAGTAGAAAAATTAAACATAAAGATCTTATTAGAGGGGAAACAGAATTTCCAGAACATGATATTGATATTCCAATTATAAAATCAGATAATTTGCCGACATACCATTTTGCGCATCTAGTTGATGATCATTTAATGCGCACTACACACGTAATTCGTGGCGAAGAATGGTACCCATCTATGCCGCTTCATATACAACTGTTCAATCTTTTCGGTTTTAAGCCACCCAAATATGCTCACGTACCTTGCCTTTCCAAAGAAGAAAACGGAAGCAAACGAAAGCTGAGTAAAAGAAAAGATCCTGAAGCTGCAGTTAGTTATTACCACGAAAAAGGAATTCCAACCGACACTATTCTTTTATATATAGCGAATTTGTTAAATTCTAATTTTGAAGATTGGTATAATAAGGAATTTAAAGAAAAAGGGCAGGTTAACGTCAATGATTTCATGCTGGATTTCAAAAAAATCGGCACCAGTTCAATGCTTTTTGACTTAGAAAAATTAACTAATATCGCGAAAAACTATATTAGTACTCTCACAACTGATGAAGTATTTAATAAGACACTCGCCCACGCCAAAATATATAACTCGTCTTTTGCCACAATACTTGAAAAAGATATCGCCTATTCAAAAAAGATTTTAGGGATTGAACGTGGCGGTGTAAAACCACGCAAAGACATCGCAGCATTTGGCGAAGTTGAGGAAAGTTGTTGGTATATGTTTGACGAACTTTTTAATGCGCGTGAATTAAATTACCAATTCCAAAATATTTCAGATAAAAATGAAATCGAAAAAATTGTTTCAACTTATTTGGAAAAATATTTTGATGGAAATGATGATAAAGATACTTGGTTTGAAAAGATAAAAAAATTATCGGAGGAATTTGGGTATGCACGCGAAGTGAAAGAATATAAAAATAATCCGTCTGCATTTAAAGGTCATGTTGGCGATATTAGCACCGTGCTACGCGTCGTATTTACAACGCAAAATCAAACACCTGACCTATATGAAATCACTAAACTATTAGGTAAACAACGGTTATCAGAACGCGCAAACAAAGCGAAGCTATAATGTTTCACAATATCAAAAGTACATTGTGAAACAGTTTAATATCATTGATTTATAATAATTTATCAAACTTATTAACATCTTCTCTTGATATTTTCGTAATAAAAAAATAGAGGCACGCGCCGATTTTTTTTATTATAACTTCATGGAGTAATAAGCGATGTCTGATGCAATGAACACAGCTGAAATAAATCCAACTGAAAATTTATTTAATCCCGTATCCTTGTGGGAGAAAAGTAGCGAAGTATTAAAAGACAAACTAGATCCTTCGATCTATTCAACTTGGATTGAGCCGCTCAACTTTAACGTTGTTGATAACTCTAACTCATCGGAAAACTCAGACGATGCAAAAACAACTTTTGAATTAGTCGCATCAAGTAAATTTGGTCGTGATCAAATCAAAAAAAATTATGCAGAAATGATTACTTCCGCCCTGATAGAGGTAATTGGGAACGATAAATTCGACTTGAATTTTAATTTTTCAAACACGCCTCAGATATTAACACAGAAGTTTCATAAACCAATTCATCATACACAATCAAATTTACAAAACAGCAAAGTTATCAACATCAGAACTAGTGCAGATGAACGATTAAATAAGTTCGCTATTCAATCGAATCTTAATCCTAATTATATTTTTTCAAACTTTGTTGTAGGCCCATGCAACCTGTTCGCTTTCACAATCAGTCAAAAAGTTTCTGAAGAAATGGGAACATTATACAACCCACTATTTTTATATGGTGGCGTTGGACTTGGCAAAACACACTTAGCATCAGCAATTGGAAACGTTGCACTAAAAAAAGGCAAGCGCGGACTCTTCACTTCTGCTGAACATTTTTTGAATGAGCTTGTTGTTGCGCTTCGGGATAGAAAAACTGATAAGTTCAGAGAAAAATACCGTTCGGTAGATTTTCTAATTATCGACGATGTACAATTTCTTTGTAAAAAAGATTTTGCGCAAGAAGAAGTTTTCCATACTTTCAATCATCTTTATCAAAATAATAAACAGATTGTTATAACTTCTGACCGTATTCCGCAGGAACTTGTTGGTCTTGAAGACCGCTTAAAAACACGCTTTGCTTGCGGATTGTCGGTTGATTTGCAAAAACCGGACCTTGAAACAAGAATCGCTATTTTAATGGAAAAGGCGGAAGTTGAAAAAATTTCTTTGCCACAAGAAGTAGCGCAATATTTGGCGCAACAAATTGATAGTAACGTACGAGAACTTGAAGGCGCGCTAAATCGCTTAAAAGCGATGAGTTCGGTTAACAATGCGCCTATCACAATGGATTTGGCAATAAATTCGTTAGGACAAATTTTATGTTATCGTCCAAAAGCAGCTACCGTTTTAAGTATTCAGGAAGCATCAGCACAATATTTTAAAGTTTCAATTCAAGATATTTTAGGAAAGCGTAGGACAAGTAACATTGCGCTCGCACGCCAAGTCGCAATGTATCTTTGCCGCAATTTAACTCCAAAATCATTTCCGGATATTGGTTCATCCTTTGGTGACCGTGACCATTCAACGGTAATTCATGCCTGTAAAACAATTGAAGCAAAAATTAGCGCAGATAATGGATTTGCAGCAGATGTGAATAGAATAAAAACATTGCTGTCTAACGAATAATATGTAGTCACAGCGCACAATTGACAATGCACGATTGCCCCTCCCCCGCAACAGCAAATAAATGATTCACAATATTAACAGCTTCCTTTCTAATTTATCGCGTATTGGAAGGCGGAGAGGCTGGTAATTGTGCATTGTAAATTGTGAATTGTGCACTATACATTGTGCATTATTATATTTTTTCTTCAAAACTTATGGATTTCGATGTCGTTATAGTTGGTGGTGGCCACGCTGGGATTGAAGCTGCATTAGTTTGCGCAAGACGCGGATTAAAAACTGCCCTCGTAACTTTTTCAAAAAATACAATCGGAGCCATGTCATGCAATCCTGCCATCGGTGGACTAGGTAAAGGGCAATTAGTAAAAGAAATCGACGCGCTTTCAGGTAAAATGGCACTAGCTATTGATGCTACCGGAATTCAATTTCGTACATTAAATTCTTCAAAAGGCGTAGCGGTCCGCTCTTCGCGTGCACAAGCAGATAAAGATGAATATCAAAAATACATGCAAAATGTTATTGAGCATTGTGAAAATTTAACTGTCATTGTTGGCGAAGGTAAAAAAATTGTTACTAGCAATGATAAAATTACAGGAATTTATGTTGATGATAATTTATTAAATTGCCGCGCAATCGTACTTACGATCGGAACTTTTCTTAACGGTTTGATGCATACTGGCGAAAAGCAATCTGTTGGCGGACGTTTTCAAGATAAAGCAGCCTTATACTTAACTTCTTCCTTACGCGAACTTGGTCTTGAGGTTAAACGCTTGAAAACCGGCACGCCAGCACGCTTAAAAGCTTCATCTATTGATTATTCGAAATTGCAAATTCAGCCGGGCGATACGGATATTTGCCCATTTTCTTTTAGAACCACAAAAGTCGAACGTGAACAAATCCCCTGCTGGATAACTAATACTACGGAAGAAACGCATGAAATAATTCGTGCTAATCGCGAACGCTCTCCAATGTTCAATGGACAAATTAAATCAGGCGGCCCGCGCTATTGCCCATCAATTGAAGATAAAGTTTTTCGTTTCCGTGATAAATCATCACATCATATTTTTTTGGAACCGGAAGGACGATACTCTGATTCGGTTTATCCGAATGGTATTTCCACGAGTTTGCCAATTGACGTGCAAGAAAAGTTTGTTCGCACGATAGCTGGATTGGAAAATGTAGAATTTATTCGTTACGGTTATGCCGTTGAATATGATTATGTAAATCCGATGGAATTAGATACTTCACTAAAAGTAAAAAAAATACAGGGATTATATCATGCCGGACAGATCAATGGAACTTCCGGCTATGAAGAGGCAGCGGCACAAGGAATTTTAGCGGGGATAAATGCGGGAAATTATGTTTTGGAAGAAGAGCCATTAATAATTGGACGTGACGAAGCGTACCTAGGAGTGATGATTGATGATTTAACAACGCTTGGGGTTGATGAACCATATAGAATGTTCACTTCGCGAGTGGAATATCGTTTAAGCTTGCGTGAAGATAATGCACACGTGAGGCTAATGCCAACCGCAAGAAAACTTGGCTTAGTTTCGGATGATGTTTGGGAAAAATTTGAAAATGAAGTAAATTTATTTGAGCAGAAAGAACAAGAACTAAAGAAAACAATGTTAAAACCAACAGTCGAAAATAATAATTGGCTTCGCGAACATGATAGTGCTGAAATTTCCGATTCTATTTCCCTTTATAATTTACTTAAGCGTCCGGAAATAAATTATGGAATGTTGCCCAATCTATCCGAAGTAGAAACTAATACTGCGACACTCCCACAACATGAAATTCAACGCCTTGAAACAGACATAAAATTTTCAGGTTCTTTAAATAAACAAAAGCAAGATATTGAACGAGTAAAAAAAATGGAGAATGTAAAAATCCCTGCTGATTTTGATTATTCAAATCTAAAAGCTCTCAGTATAGAAGTTCGCGAAAAACTAAACCGCGTCTGCCCATTAACCCTAGGCCAGGCCGGCCGTATCTCAGGTGTTACTCCCGCTGCCACCTCCGCCATAGCGGTATATTTGAGGAGATTATAGACAAGATTCTTACCTCCTATCTGCTTAATTTTACTCAATAAAATAAACTATTATCCATTATTTTTCTATTAGGAAAACCCACATATTAGACTTTCTTTCTCTTTCTTTTTTACCTAGGCTTTCCTGAATCCATTGATTTATAATTATTTTTAAAATATATGGCGCACTTCCTTGGATTGTATATTAAAAACTAAGATTATCATAAATTAGCTAGATATATAACCAACTAAAAAATTACAGAGTAGAAGAAAATAATTTGTTTCCTCATTAAGAAAATTGGAACCGTCAACAATCTTTTCTTACTGAAGAAGCAATTATCCTAAAAACGAAAAAGTTTTTATTTCCGTTATTTCAATTCGGCTATTTTATAAAAAATTATAAGATATAGCCACAAATGTCGTGTATCCTTGAAGATTCCCAAAAACCAATATAAAGGAGGATGCGCTGTAACAACTGTGCTTCTGAATGCCGTGTCAACGTGGTCGGATGTTGCGCTTTGAAGGAGCGAATTGAATAACTTGCTGCATTTGTGTAGTCTTCCTTGTGACTTGGAGATAGTATAGAGATTTTAACTTGAGGCGGAAGTAAAGTTAAATTAACTTTACTTGCCTATTTTAAAAGTGAAATATTAATCTCTGAACTCTCAGTCCTCGGATAAAACACAAGTGCAGCAGGTTTTTCCTATTTCTACCAAGGTTAGTGTTTTTAGGATTCTTGCTCTTTTTTCTTTCATCCTTTTCTTTTACCCCTCCCCTCTTCTGTACACTGGTCATTTATTCTTGCTTACTTTCATTAAAAAGTGAAAAAACAATAAATAAAAACAAATTAATCAAATTAAACTCCCACCAGAAAAGAACCTCGCACTAATTGTTTAAACTAATCGTTTAAATCGTTTAATTATTTGTTTTTTTTGTTGGTTGGTTTTGGTTTTAGTTAGTTACCTGATAAGTCATTTATTAGCATGTTTAGAATGGATGTTTAGAGATGATGTTTGGAGTGTGCTTCCCAGTGCCTCCTTCCTATTGTCACAATTCCTGTATGGAAATTATTCTAAATTCTAACGATTATGTGAAATGCTAATTTTAGCGCCTAAAACGGTATTTAGCCATCTATTTAGATAGATTAAATCCACTCTTTCACATAATTATGCGTAATCGCCGTTTTTATATACATAATACAGCAGTATCAATTACGTCACGTACAGAGAAGAACCTACCTTTGACCACCTGTAACTTATAAATGAAGCAATTTGGGGAATTTTAACTCGTGCTAGAACATTATACGACTTTTTAATCTGCCATTTCGTATTTATGCCAAATCATTTCCATATACTTGCTGTTATTAACTCTGCACATGCTGTCTCACCTTTCATAGGTTATATTAAACAAGAAACATCTGCTACGATTAATCGTATAGAGGCACCAGTAGGTAGGACCTGTCATGGGATAAAATATTACGATCCTTCCTGCTCACCAGCAAAAATAAATGCTATTAATGCAACATTTTGTGCACTCGCCGCAATAACTACGTAGCAATACCAATATTGAGTAGAAGTACAATAATTGTCTTCCGTTGAGTTCCCGGGGGGAAACATGGAATCACAAACGTATATTTAATGGATTTCTTCACCTGCCACCCAAGTTCAATGGAAGATAATAAGAAAAAGGTTTTTATCTTCACATGCAAAAATTCCCAAAGGCAAAGTGCCTAGGGATTTTTTTTGCTTCCAACTCATCATCGGACAACGTCCAGAAAGAGAGATAAAAATGGGACTTAATCATGCTAGCATTCCATTCGTTAACGAGACAGACCAGAGCGAATACCAATCGCTTATCAAATCCGTCGACGGCTTGACTCCTTCACAGTTCGAAGTATTCTTGAAATCTGTTCCTAAACAACAGATTCCGCGACTCATTCACTTTTTTGTTGCTTTCAGTTTCGATGAAAACAATAAAAAATTGTTTATGCAGTCCGAGCATCCCTTCAGCTTGGCCAACGTCTATTCCCCGAATGCAACGTTTGCCAAAAAAATGAAGGATGATGTCAATGCAAAAGATCCATTGGGGAACACAGCCTCCATGCTCTATTGCATTGACTACGGAGCGACGAAGTCATTTGCCGGACTTGAAACCCTTCAGGAGATGGGAGCAGATTTTTCCTTACCTCTTCCCGATGGAACTTCTCAAATTGTCACAGCTGCCAACAAGTGTGCTTTTGGAACGGTGATCTTTCTCGTTGAGAAACTCTCTGCCGAGAACGAAGAAGTTCAAAAAGCTTTCGACATTCTTTCCAGTCAAAAAGGCGTACCGGACGCCGTATTTGAACTCCTCAAGAAGCACCTAACCACCTAGGAGGATGTGATGCTTAAAATCAATTTGGATAAAATGTCCACTGACGGCTTGATTAGAATCCTTTCTGCTGATTCGCCAAACCCAAAAGTTGACGATGAAATCAGAAAAGAACTGCTCAAGAGATACCTAGCTGGTTACAACTTCGACGGTATTTCAAACATGGTAAAGAGTATCCCTACCTTGGACTTTATTACAGATGAACAAGAAGTTTTACTTCTTCAGATAGTAAAGAACAACGGGGGTACTTTGGGCAAGCTCAAGCTTATCCCAAGGATAGAGGAGGCATTCTTCTTATCCCCTGAAGAAGCAATTGTTTCGCACACTGACTCTGACCGTTGGTCAAACAGCGGCATAAGTGAGTTCATTTGCCTTAGTGTGATTTCACATGGGCAAAAACAAACTCAACGCTGGATGTATCGCGATGGAGCAAGTCAGAGTGGCGATCGTTGGGATCTTCGGTTTCACAAATTCTATCTCAAGGACAAGCAAGTTACCGATAAACAAATTGTTTATACAGTAATGATGTCGAGAGAGAAACAGGAACGCACGACAACCTTCACTTTTGATCTTTCAACATTTGAACCTTTTTCGGGAACAAATATTCCCGAACTGGGCAAAGATGAAAAACAAAAGGCAAGAGAAGACTGGCAAATCGCCAAGGAGCATCTTGCAAGTGAATCGGAAGACAGTTGGAAGAGGAAACCTGTGCGATCCATGGGCGGTGAGCAAAATATCTTTTATGACAAACCTATACTACATAGCGAGGTTTATCTGGAAGATTTTGGTATTGGGGCAATTATTGCCCAAGAACAAATTGACCACCACCCATCGTTTAACCGAAGCTACCAAGAGGCGCAATACAGAGCTACTCTTTACCTCTTTAACAAAGGGAAAATGTGTAGCATCACTTCCGAAACAAGCGAATATGGAAAGCAACCACAGCTTCACATTATTTTGCTTGAACCGCATGCCTTGTATTACTCGAAAGGTAGTGGAGGAACGAGAGAAATTGAATACAAAATCGAGTGATGAAATCTCACAATAGTTTTTTGTAGTAGGCTAAGCTTAAAAAACTTAGCCTACTACTTTGTTTTCCTTCTTATTATCTTCAAATAATTCGCAATAATTTTCTTTCTTAAAAGAGGGCTACACCAGTAGTTTTAGTTTTAGTAAGTAGTAGAAAAAGAGCCCGATTAAAAAACCAGGCTCGATGTGGGACTGTTCAAAACCCTTGTGAAAACTTACGATGCGGCGGGAATGCGTTGAGGGTACAAAGCTTGGGTTTGAATTTGTTCTGCACTTAACGCAAAATCAAAATTCTTTGGGGAGATTCTCGGGAAAATAAGAACCTTATTTTCCTTTTCCAATACTTGTACGAAGACAGAGTCTTTCCAGTACGAGACCATCTTATTGCCGATGGCAAAAAGCGAATCTTGCACGGGTAAGCGGTTTCTTGCTTCGAACACATTTGCCGGGAAAACAAAGGGAACCCTTGTCGCCGAGAATGCATCGAGAAGAAAATTCTTCAGTATAGCATCATTTCCTAACGCGTTGTAGACCCTTTTCAGATCCTTTAGTGAATCGATAAGGGTAACACCTTTTTGAGGAGAGAACATCGTTGCTCTACAAAAATACAGCCGACTGACTTCTCCTCCTTCAACGATTTCTTCTCCAATACGAGTTTTATCTTGGAGAGAAATTTTTGCACCCGTCTGCAGCCTAATGTCTTTCTCCACCTCTTCAACAGCGGGAAACTCTCTGAGCATGCTGTTCACCCTTCCTTTCGGAGGTGACAACAATCCAGATGAATTGGGAGAAATAATTAATGGGCAACCATGACTTTCTGCTAAAGCAAAGAAGAAAACAAGTTCATCTTTAGTTTGCGCAGTTTTGTCGTGTGGTTTGGACGACAGACGACATGCTTCCTGAATGGACATGACACGAACTCCTTTCTTTAAAAACTATGTGTGGAACGCCACACAAAACCTAAAGTACCGAGCATGCCTTATAAAACAATAAAGATATTTTAGCAATTCGTGACAATTAATTATTTTATAAATTTTACCGGAAGGAATACTATAATGTAACTAAGTAGTTAGTCGTTATTTATACTCGCGCGCCTTGAAATAAAAGGGTAAGTGGATAGGTTACACTTTTTAATACAACTTCCTCTCAATAGGCAATCGTCAGATAGAAAAAATAATTTCATACAAGAGCGGAGTGAGAAAAGAGGGCTGCACCAGTAGTGTTAGTGTTAGTGTTAGTGTTAGTGTTAGTGTTAGTGTTAGCACCAGTAGTGTTAGCCACCAGTAGTGTTAGCGGAGTGGGAAAAGAGGGCTGCACCAGTAGTGTAGTGTAGTGAGTGACCAGTAGTGGACACACCAGTAGTAGAGTAGAGATTTTACACACAATTTTGACCATGATCACAATGAAAAGTTGTTATATCGACATCAGAATAATATGGATAAATCTGTGGATCTGTCTGGTAGCCGAGACCTATAAATTTTGATGTCAGAGACCCAGGATGAATACTCCAATTATCTGGGGTATCGCATATATAAGAAGCAAATTTCTCATTCTTTATGTGAAACCAAAGTGTTGTTCCTTTATTTCCTGTTGACCAAATAGTCATAGTATCTGGAACTGTAGGTTCTTTTTCTTCACTTTCCGACACATTAAAGACTTCATTTGTATTACAATTTAGCATAATAAAATCAACTACCATTAGGCCCCCCCAACCCAAATCTGTAGCATAATTATAATAAAGCGAAGCTCCATTTCCTCCTATAATCTTCCAACCACCACATGCATCGTCGCACGATACACTAGAAGATTCTGAATTTGAGTTATTGCTAGAACTCTCTAAACTTGAGCTAGAAGAACTACTACTTTTACACGCAGGACTATCCTCACAAGCTGCCCATGCTGCAGCCGATGCGCCAGCAGTCGCTGAAGCTTGTGCGACTGCCCACGCGTAAGCATACGCTTGTGCTTCTGCCCAAGCATATGGATCACAAGCGTATGACCACGCATAAGCATACGCCCAAGAATATGCCCAAGAATAGGCTTCCGCTTCGGCGTATGCATATGCTTCAGAATAAGCTTCTGCTTCGGCCCAGCTCCCGCAACATTCAGCATATGCGTAAGCGTACGCCCAAGCCCAAGCTTCTGCCCAAGCAGT
>JAVBQZ010000233.1:0-3960 GCA_031548505.1 Bdellovibrionota bacterium
CGTATTTGCTTCACCCGAGATAAATATACAAGAGAATAGACCTAATATACCACTACAAAATGCTATTATCACACCTAACATTTCAAACGGACATACGATAAAAGATGCAATAAATCTTATACCTTCATCTTATCATGAAGTACCTAATAAACTATCTTCTAGCATACCTACAAATCAGTACTTAGTCCGTCTTAAAAACTTTCTCAAACAATTACAAAGTCAAATATTAGCAAGTAGTCAACAATTACCAAAGCAAATTACTTCGCGGTTGAACACAGCATCTCCTACTGTATTTTCAGATTCGCCAATAAATGGAAATTCGCCACAAAAACAAATTGTAGAGATTAATAAACTTGCCGGTACAACAATTACTAATACACCTTCAAATAATATAAAGGACGACCTAATTAACAATATTAATACGCTGCAGAAAGAGCTAAATATAATCACTCAACAAAATGAGGTACTAAATAAGGTCACAGATCTCGCTAGCAAAATTGAACAAATTGTAGTGCAACAAAATACTGCAATGACAATAAATCCAATCATGCAAACGCTTGGTGAACCAATGCTTCTATTATTCCCTTTCATTCTAGAAGGGCTATTGTCACAAGCGAAAATTTATGTGGATGCAAATGCTACAAACCAAAATAAAAATAATGAAAACGATAATGATAAGCCGTTCCAGAAAATCCACCTCAGTGTGCCATTACCAAATATTGGCTTAGTTGATTTGGATATTGCCCATAGAGAAAATGAGATTTTAATCAATATTACAACAGAGGAAGAGAAGAAAAATGAATTTTTAGAGAGCCAAATGGAAATTCTGAATTTAGTTTTACAAGATGCTGGATTCAAAGATATCGATATCGCAGTTGATTGTGGAAAAATAAATCGCACAATAATACCGACAATTGAAATTATGTAACTGTTAGATTAGGTAAATAGATAAATATTAGCGACTAGTTTAAACTATCATGTACCCATCGAATCAACTGAAATATTATTCAACATCTTTCTGTTAGCTAAAATTACATTGCTGATTGTTTCATGGACTTGCGTAATATCATCGCGAATTTGCTGCGTAATCTGTTCAACTGAACCAGTTGCATCAGAGGCTTCAGTTGCCAAACTTTCCGTATTGCCCACAACTTCCTGAGTCTTATCGGCAAGCGTGCGGACTTCTTGTGCAACAACAGAGAATGTTTTGCCATAACTCCCAGCACGTGCTGATTCGATAGAAGCATTTAACGAAATCAAATTAATATTTTTTGCTATCTTCGCAATCGAGTCAGCCATTCCCCTAAAACCCGCAATTGAGGTACTAACACCACTTAACACTGCTCCAATCCCATTAGATGTTTCTTTAATTTTATTTATATCACATAAAATATTATTTAACGCAGTAGAACTATGCTGTTCAACTTCAAGTAATCTCTCCTGCGCCTTAAAATGCGCATTTGTAATACAAGAATGTGGGATATTATAACCAAGCGCAATACGTCTAGCCATTACCATACAACTTGACGCACCACATGCTCCACAATCAATAGACCTATCTACCTCTGATGATTTATTTAACTGTTTAAATGCTTGCTCAATATCATTAGGTAAAACTGTCTTTTGTTGGACATCAATCTTCTCGTAAACTCTAATAAAATCCTCAAGCTTTAGTTCTTTATCATATTCAGCAAAAAGATTTTCAAAATACGCGTCATCTCTTTCCGCAATTGCTTCTGTACGCGCTGCATCCATCACGGTATTGACATCGAAAATATCATAATTATCCAAACACCCTGTCCCCATATTGCAGCCCTCAGGACAATTCAAAACATCGAAAACAGCAGGTAATTTGTTTGCATCTTTTTTACCAAACTCTTCTAAGTTATTATAAACAACATCTTGCCCCTCTGATTTATCAACCCGTAATGCTTTACCCAAATAAAATTCTACATTTTCTTTCAGACCACCCGGCATTGAATAAATACTTCCAAGTGCACAATCATAATGATCAAATTTACCTTTTGAGGTTGGCAAAGTAATTTTTTGTTCCTTAATATATTCAGCAAGTTTTTTAAAGGTGATATTATAATCAACAAAACCTGTAGCGGTAAATTCATCTGTTTTTGCAATGCATGGAGAAAGTGCTGCAATTTTATCATCCACACCTTCGTATTTACGCATATAAATAGCAGTGCAAAGCATTGGGCTATGGATTGGTGACAAATATGGCAACAATTCATGATGATGCATCAAAATAAAATTCACAATTGCCGGGCATGGCTGAGTAATAACTGATTTTGGTTTATACTTTTGAATATAACGTATATGAGCCCAAGTGCAAATATCTGCACCAAGCGAAACATCATAGATTTTACGTACACCAAGTGACTGTAGCCAAGAAATCATCCGTTCCCATTCTGGAAAATTACTACGAAACGCCGGCGCAGCAAAACACGAAATTGCTTGATTAAGTTTTAGATCTTCAAAAAATTGCTTAGTGTTATCGACATAACTACGTGCATCATGATGACACGATTTTACACATAGTCCGCAGGAAATGCAGCGTTTACTATTTATATCAACTGTAATTCTACCATCGGGATATATTCGGCTAACATTTGCCCCTTCAATCGGACAAACACGAATACATTTATTACAGCCGACGCACTTACTTGAATCATTTTGAATTAATTCTGACATAAAATATATCTATAATATACTCATATAGTATGAGTATCACATTTTTTTAGAACCTTTGTGAAGCATAGTATTAGAATCTATAACCAAACAAGAAAATGTTTTTACAAACTACGGCCGCTCCTCAAGGGAGTTCAAAAGAAAAACTGGCTGTTCTTGTTTCGTAATCACTGCATCAGAAATTACTACTTTCTCAACATCTTTCCTACTCGGAATATCAAACATTGTATCCAACATTACTTTCTCAATGATTGAACGCAAGCCACGTGCACCGGTTTTTTTCTTAATTGCCATCTTGGCAATTTCATTCAATGACTCTGCTGTAAAATCCAATGCTACATTACTAAAATTTAATAGTTGTTTGTATTGCTTTACAATTGCATTTTTCGGCTCAATCAAAATCCTCACTAAATCTTGCTCAGTCAAATCTTCTAGAGTCGTAATAATCGGCAAGCGCCCAATAAACTCTGGAATTAGGCCATAACCAAGCAAATCCTTAGGCTCTACATGTTGCATAATATCTTTACTATCTTCTTTTAATTGGCTTGTTGCTGTAATCTCTGCGCCAAAACCTATATGCTTTTCACCTAAGCGACCCGCAATTTGCTTTTCAATTCCTGCAAATGCACCACCACAAATAAATAAAATATTTGTAGTATCAACCTGAAGCAAATCTTGTTGTGGATGTTTACGCCCACCTTTTGGCGGGACATGCGCCACTGTACCTTCAATTAATTTTAAAAGCGCTTGTTGAACACCTTCGCCAGAAACATCACGTGTTACTGATGGACTATCAGATTTACGCGAAATTTTATCTATTTCGTCAATATAAATAATCCCGCGTTGCGCTTTTTCAACGTCAAAATCAGCTGCTTGTAATAAATTTACAATTACATTTTCCACATCCTCACCAACATAACCTGCCTCAGTAAGTGTTGTTGCATCGGCAATAGTAAAAGGCACATCTAGAATTTTTGCAAGCGTCTGTGCTAATAGTGTTTTCCCACTGCCTGTCGGGCCAAGCAATAAAATATTTGACTTTTGCAGTTCGATATCTTCATCGCATTTGTTATCTAACTTCAAATTATTTTCAAGACGCTGATAATGATTGTAAACAGCAACCGCAAGAGTACGTTTCGCTTGGTCTTGGCCAATAACATATTTGTCGAGATGATCTTTTATTTCTTGTGGCGTTAAAAGTTGCTGCATTGATGATTTCGAAAATTTACTTTTACGAAATTCTTCCTGCAAAATGTCATT
>JAVBQZ010000096.1:0-5064 GCA_031548505.1 Bdellovibrionota bacterium
ATATTAGCCTGTCCCTCTTTGATTTCTGCCGAAAACGATATTTTTGATTCACCGTTATTGACCGGAATTGTTAGTATATTATTATTTTGTGATACCGGATAAGGTTGATTATCAACTAAAAGTGTAGTTACTTCTACTCCTGATGGTAAAGTAATATTATGAACTCCGCCCTCAGATGAACGAACATCCAAAGTAATTTGTAAATCCGTTTTTGAACGTCCCGGAGTTAAGCTATATTCAACTTTATCAAAGGTTATTACTTCACCTTCAAAACTTTTTAAACGAAATACATTAATATCCAACGTTTCACCTGCATAAGGTGTAAATATTGTCACACCGCTGGTATTATTTTTTATAGGCTTTACCCCATCTATTTCAAAGCTCCAGGCCAAATCAACATTCAACTGCCAAATCTCCTTATAGTTTAAACCATCATTTGGTGCTTTGAGTGAAATAAGCTGTTCAACAGGTAGCAAAGAATGAAACTCTTTATATCTTTCATTTGGAGCAAATGATATATTTATACTGTCTTTAGCTAAAATTCCTTCCGTGCTAATTACTTTTTCACCATTAAGAAGCGGAACATTTATTGAAGCACTTTCGGAAAGTGGAAACAATCTATGCACTCTAGTTGTCACTTGCCAAATTGTGGCAATATCAAGCATACGTTCAACCCTAAAAAACGGCTCAATCGCCATTTTTGATTGTGTTACCGTTTCCTCGTTTTTATCTTTAGTAGCAAATTCTTTATTTTGAAGACGTACTTGAAAATTACCTTGGTTTTCTACAACTTCAAACATATCAGAAGGACAGTGCAAAAGATTTATACCAATCCTCGATACAATATTAAAACTTTCAACACCTGCATCAAGAGAAGCTTTGATTTGGACATTATTGATACCTCTATCAACTAAAATATTCAAAACATCATCTTGCTTTATTATCGAAGTTGCAGTTTTGCCATTAAGTACAACTTCACGGATATTTACAAAACCAGTTCCATCCGTACGTAAAGTTGGCAAAGGTAGCACAACAGAATTTTGTGCATGAACAGAGATGTTTAAAGAAATATCGTTATGATTTCCTTCCAACCAAGCTTCAGGCATAGATAAACAGTTCGGAATACAAATCGGTGTAGTTTCTCTGGTCAGTTTTTCTTCCAATTCTTTTAGTAAATCTACGGACGGAATATTATCAGCATAACTTGTAGGTATTGCAAACAGCAAAGCAAATACAAATAGTAAGGCTGGGATAGATTTTTTACCATACCTCCCTATGCTTTTACCCACAGTATTTTGCTTATCCACAAAATAATAAATAACTAAAACTCCGAATAATATCTGTAACAATGTCATAACTAAATTTATTATTGGTGAAATTAAATAAATTTTTAAATAGTCATTATCAGTCACAGGCCCCTTAATGGATATGTAAATACTTTTAGAATGCCAGGTCGGAAAACCAACGCCAGTTTGAATACGATTTTTAGCAATATTCATACTTTGATATTGTTCAATTTTAAAATCTTTATCTTGAATATTCTGAATCATATTTTGATCTATCTGTTTCTGATTTATTTTACTTTTATTGGCAAAAACTTCAACACTAGCTTCTTCCATAGCCATATCGTTAGATATAATAGCTTCGCTAAATCTAGCAGCCCCAGCACTCATAACCATCTTTTTTCGCGAATCATTCACCGCATCGTATCTAGCGTTTGACATCGTTTCAAAATAATCAACAGAATAAAAAGATCGATTTACAATATTCCCAATGAAGATCAAGACAAATATAGCTAAGAATATATATACAACTTTTTTCCAGCGTGGCTTTTCAGAATTAGAACAAACTTTATAAATAAAATATAAAATTGCCGCAGTAAGATAAAGTCCAAACAAGAAATTATAATTTATAAATTCCTTTAAAAAACTAAACGTACCACTGCTGATTCCTGGATAAATTGCTTCACGAATTACTTCAGTTGCAAAACCAAAGGTTGCAATTGCCAAAAGCAGAATCAAAGAATATTTAACAAAATTTATAAATCTATAAACTATAGTTTCTTTTTCTAAATATCTTGTTGCAAATACAATAGCACATAATATAAATCCTATAATTGTAAATCCGGGAAATACTGGATTAATAAGGACAAATGCTACTTCTGCTATTAATGCTTTTTTAAAGCCGAATAATGAATAGAAAACAACTCCGAGTAGGATAACTATAAAAATACCCATTAAATTCCAATTTGAAATCCACGAATCAGAAATATCGTCTGCACCGGAAACATAAAATAATTTATATCCCGGACTTAATTGTAAGTTCCAATTAACATTATCAAAATCGCGCCCATAACCACTGGTATTAATTTCAGAGACATTACTATTAAGCCTGCTTGTTGTTTCAATATTGGCTTGTCCCTGACGAACTTCAAACATTGGGTTTTTACCATCTGTAACAATAGACTGTGCTTCACCATTTATACTAACTGAAGATAAGACAAATGGGTTTTTCAAAGATAATCTACCATTATCCTTAAAGTTTGCCGCAATATTGTCTTTGATTGAATAAAATGCGCCATCAAATGAAAGTTTTATATTACGCTGTAAGGTAATATTATCTTTTTGTTTATCTGCATATTGAATAACATTGAAGTTAAGTGTCTCACCTTTTTTAACTTCATACCCAGGATGCTGTTTCCAATCTGTCGGCATATTTGTTGTTTTAGTTTGAATTTGTAAAATATCGTTTGGCATTTGAATTACACGACGATTCATGGAGTCCCTAACCAATACCCATATTTCACTTTCAACCGGAGATTTATCCAAAGTAATTTCCAAGCTCTCTTTTAATTGACGGAAACCTACCTCAATATATCCACTACCAGCCTTTACCTCTGCCATCAAATCACCATTTTCCCTAATATATGCAGGAACTGAACCTTTTATCTCTGTTACGGTAAAATTGTTTGGGATAATATTGCCAAGGTTTTCTACCCTTTGTGATCCAGATACATTTACATCTATTCGTAGTGTTGCAATTATAGGTATGGCATCTTCAATCTTTCTAAATGCTGAAACAGTCATATCGTCAGTTTCTTTTCTAACAACATTTACTTCCGCAGTTTCAAGCCTGATAATAGCAGAATCATCAATCGATGGATTAAGAATTTCTTTACCTTCGCTCTTTAGAGTTAATATTGCAGCATCAGTAGGAATAGAGAAGTACCTTATAATTTCTTTGGACTTCGCTTGACCTGAAATATCATATTCACCTTTATCAAGTAGTAAATATGGAAGATTTGCAATATTTACTACTGGTGTTTCAATACTATTAACAATCACTTTACTTGGAAACACATTAAAGGAACCCGGAATTAAGACGTAACCTTTTTCTAAGACATTGACTTTTTGTTTAAAATTTAAATTTTTCTTGTTAACATCAAGGATGAGCGATGAAATGTAATAACAGTATTTTGTATTTACATTATCAAATGCAAAATCGCAGTTGTTTTTATCATGATTATCTTTAGCCCAACCATCCCAACCTTTTAATTGTGGGGGTAAATTTGAAACTCCAAAAGCAGGAGTTTGTTTTTCAATTGGCTTGAAAGAGTTTGGGCTAGCATTAGCTATATTTATAAAAACAATTAAAAAAAGACAGATGAAGGCGATTTTTTTCATAATATTTATAAAATTCATTTTATTTATTTTAATTGGTAGAAAGGGACTTTTTCCCTCGAAGAGTTAGTCGATAGTGAAAAAGAAATAAAAAAAACCGGTTAGTTTTAAAATTTATTTCATACCACACTTGTTATAAAAGGCTGTAAAAAGGCCCTGCACTAAGTACAAGCATAACACAAAGCATAAACATAAATACTTTATATAAGTATTTAAAACAATTAAAAAAATATATTTTAAAAATCATACTGTATTTTTATGGTTTTATGGTATAATTCCTGACTTTTACGTTCATAATCTGGAAGGGTTCAAAAAAATACTTTAATTCTCAAAGAACGTGAGTATAAAAATGTGTAATTGAGTAGAAGAATAAATATTATCTCTCGTAGAATTTTTCTTACGCCAAAATGTTACTAAAAAGATGAATAACTCTGCGAGAGATAGTAAGAAAGAAAACGTTTTTTTCTTATGACCATCTGCCCTACTCTCGGGCAAATACCTGCATAAGGATAACAAGAATGAAAGCTTCCCTTTTCTCTGCCATTACCTCTGGCGACCTTGTGGCAATCCAAGCTTCTATCGACAGTGGCGTTGACGTCAACGCTACCAACCATAATGGTTTCACCCCGTTAATGGTAGCGTGCAAATTCGGAAGAATTTGGATTGTCGAACCATTGATTAAAGCTGGGGCGAATATCAACGCCCAAGACAACGAGGGTCGTACGGCTTTGATGCATGCGGCTATCCATGGCATGGATGATATGCTGAAAACTTTGCTTGAGCTTGGAGCCGATGTCAACGTTGGTGATCACTGTGGTATGACGGCATATCTCTATGCCATGCAATTTGGCCATGTGGGCACCATGGAAATTCTCCACAAAGCGCAAACCATCAGCTGAATGACGCTATACTAGACCCTATGTGAAATTCACATAGGGTCTAGTATTCTCTTCGGGTTAAAATTAATAGAATAGCAAAACTAAAACAGTTTATCCTCTTCTATTAACCAAAAGGTTTTTAAAATTTCTTATTATCTCACTTTTAATCCCACCATTGACATTACGATAGGCAGGTTGTATCTTTTGCAACATTATCTACTATCTTCCTCTACTATTTTACATAAAGTAGAAAAATAAACATTACGACCCCCTATTCAATTATTAATGAAGTTCAATAAAAAAATGACAGAAAGCAAAATTACTACACAGGCCAGTAGCAATAATATTATAAATTGCGTTTTTATAGCCGATGAAAATTATGCTGTACCGGCGGCAGTAGCAATAACATCCTTACGAGAGAACAAAAACCCTAACACTTTTTGTAACATCACTATAATTGGAGTTGAATTATCGCGAGAAACCGAGGAAAAATTGCAGATTTTAGA